>CAZVNF010000029.1:2401-28491 GCA_964628215.1 uncultured Draconibacterium sp. | reverse complement strand
TTTCCTCTTGATCAGAGAAGCCTCATGATCCGCGGGTGTAAAATTACCATCGCTGTATCATTGTTTTATGATCTTCCCGGTTTCTGATTTTTTTCCGGAAGTCACCTGGATAAAATATAACCCGACCGGATTTTCAGAAAGAGAGAATTCATGCTTGTTTTTTCCGCTGAACGTTCCAATGAATATTGTTTTTCCATGCAGTCCGGTAATTTCCACCGTAACCTGATCTACGGGCGTTTCTCCTTTCAATTCGAGTGTAAAGCGGCCTGTGGTTGGATTGGGGTATGTGATGAAAGATGCCGGTTCCGCATCCGTTTGTGGCAGTTCCATCTCCGAAGATATGACGGCAGGCATGGAAGGGGTCGTACAGTATGGACCATTCGGGGCGATGTATCCCCATAAATAACCCTGGGATTTAATCCAGGTGCCTGGCAGAAGCTGAATGTTCTGCCCGGCGATCATGGTTGCACTGCCCCCGGGCTGAACGGTAAAGAGTGTTCCGCTCCCGGCAACTGTGATGGTTTGGGTGGCGTTATAACACTTGTTTTGTCCATTGAGGATCTCAATATTTTGAATAACCCTGGTTGAAGGAACAGTAGGGACTTTCATGCACCTTATAGAAAAACTATTGGGTGTAGGATAATAATCAAAATCCATCATGGTTGAATTGTAGTACGTGCGCCAATACCAGGCAAAGTAGTCATATACCATCGTGGAACTCCAAAAAAGACCCACATTCCCCTTGTTGTAGAATGTTCCCTGAGAAAAATTACGTTCTCCTCCCGGAAGAGCAGTAAAACCACTTTCGTTTGTCGCCCCGGAATTGGGATCATTCCACAGGCCGGTTCCTGCCTGCACCGTACCGGTAGCTTTTATCTTACCGCCTGCAACACCGGATCCCCCAAGAAAGGTTGCCAGGGTATTCCATTCCTCCTGCGTTGGAATATGCCACCCCGCCGGGCAAATCCCCTGGACACCGGGTGTGGCGGCATACGCCATCATTTCCGACCAGTTGTATAACCCGCCGTAAGTATCGCAATTCGATGTTAAATTGCTAAAGCAATACTTTTCAATGATACCGTTGTCAGTTTGGTTGGAAGTGGTAGGAATCATCGTTCCGATGTCAAGATTTTCTTTGAACCAGCATTGAGTCCCAATCAAAACGGTATTGTATGATTTTTCACCATGCAACACCGTTGCCGCTCCCGGACATGTGGGATAAAGGGTTGACATTCCGGGAGAACCGGTACCCGGTGTCGCAGGAGATTCGGAAGTGGCAAATGCCGGTGTTGTTTCCTGAGAAAAAAGAAAGTTCGTGCTGAAAAGCATCAGAACTATACCCATGGTTATGGCTTTCATATTTCAGTGATTTTGGAGATACCCGAAGGAAAATCCAAAAATAGACGGAAGGAAGCAGACCTGCAATAGCCCGTTCGGGTCATTTTTTACTCAGATAAGCTTTTCCTTCAAGGCTTTTACCACCACCTGTGTCCGCGAATGGACCTGCCTTTTCATAGATGATTTTGATGTGGTTGCGCACGGTTTGTGCACTGATAAACTTGATCCGTAAAAGTCCGGACATCTTGATTATTATTAAGTTTGCAAACCCTTACCAGAAAACCAACCCGTTCCGATGAAAAAAATCCGCGTTAAGATACTCCTGCCCTATATAGCTGCAATCATCATCTTCCTGCTGATTACGATGGTTTATCTTTCCCCGTTGCTTGAAGGAAAGAAACTGTGGCAAAGCGATATCGCCCAGCATTTAGGGGCTTCGAAGGAGATTGCCGACTTCAGGTCGAAAACCGGTCAGGAGCCACTCTGGACCAACTCAATGTTCGGCGGGATGCCGGCTTACCAGGTCTCCACAGTGTACAAGGGAAACTATATCGGCTATCTCGATTCAATAATTACCCTGGGGCTGCCGCATCCGGCTAACCTCATTTTCCTTTACCTTATCGGCTTTTTTATTCTTCTCCTTGCCATGAAGGTTGATCCGTGGCTCTCCATTGCCGGGGCCATTGCTTTTGCTTTTTCCTCTTTCTTTTTCATCATTATCGAGGTCGGACATAATTCGCAGGCCCATGCCATCGGGTATATGGCTCCGGTCATAGCAGGTATGATCATTGCCTACCATCGAAATTACCTCTGGGGCGGGCTGATTACCGCTGTTTTTCTCTCGCTGGAGGTAAAGGCCAACCACCCCCAGATCACGTATTATCTGGCAATGATTGCCTTGTTATTAGGGCTTTTCAAGCTGATCCATGCTGTCAGGTTCAAGGAGGTTGCTCCGTTTCTCAAATCCACCGGCGTGATTCTCATAGCGCTTCTCTTTGCCGTGCTTACCAATATCACCACCCTCTGGGCAACCTGGGAATACGGCAAATACACCATCCGCGGTAAATCAGAACTGGCAGCTCCTTCAGCCGGGAAGACAGCGGGACTTGATAAAGGCTACATCACCCAATACAGCTATGGCATCCGCGAAACGATGACCCTGCTCATACCCGCATTTCAGGGTGGGGCTTCCGTGAGTAACCTGGGAGAAAAATCGGCTGTGGTGGCAGCCATGCGGGCCAATGGTATCGGGGAGTCCACAGTCAACGGCTTTATCAGCAAACCCGTCGGCTATAACTACTGGGGAAGCCAGTTCAGCACATCCGGACCGGTATATGCCGGAGCGATTGTTTGTTTCCTTTTCCTTCTCGGACTGATCATCGTCAGGGAGCCTGTCCGTTTGTGGCTGCTCACGGCCACCCTCATCTCCATCATGCTTGCCTGGGGCCATAATTTTATGGCCTTTACCGACTTTTTTATACACTACGTTCCGGGCTACAATAAATTCAGGGCGGTTACCATGACCCTTGTCATTGCTGAGTTTGCCATGCCTCTGCTGGGAATTCTGGCGGTGAAGGCCTTCTTCGGGAACCTGGCCGACCGGAAAAAAATGTTTCGCGCACTGCAGATCGCTTTTGGAGTGGTAGGAGGGATCACCCTCTTCTTTGCCCTGGTTCCCGCACTTATCCTCGATTTCGCATCGCCCAATGATCCAGGCATGGCCAAACAGCTTCCCGACTGGTTTATGAAGGCCATAATTGACGACCGCAGGAACCTCCTGCGGATGGATGCACTCCGCGGCTTTATTTTTGTTACACTCACGGCCCTTGCCTTGTGGGGCGTACTTTACGGAAAACTAAAAAGAGAATATGCCGTCCTTGCTCTTGGTCTCCTGTTTTTAGCCGACATGTTCCCGGTAAATAAAAGGCATCTTAACAATGAAAGTTTTACTTCACGCACCAAAGCCGAAGTGCCGTTTGAGCCAGGCCCCGCAGATTTGCAGATCCTGCAGGACAAAGATCCCGACTTCAGGGTGTTCAATCTTACCGTTAGTCCTTTCAATGATGCCAGCACCTCGTATTTTCATAAATCCATCGGGGGTTACAGCGGTGTGAAGATCCGCCGTTACCAGGAGTTGATTGAACGCCATATCGGTCGGCAGAACATGGCTGTTTTGAACATGTTGAACACAAAATATTTTATAGTTCCCGATGACAATAAAAACCCGGTGGCACAGTACAACCCGGGTGCCCTTGGTCATGCCTGGTTTGTTCAGGCGTATCAGCTGGCCGCAAATCCTGATGAGGAACTCAGCGCACTCGATGGTTTCAGACCCGATTCGGTGGCTGTAGTCGATGCACGGTTCACCCCTGAACTGGCCTCTTTCCAGGCCTTAACCGATACTGCTGACAAGATTTGGCAGGAGAGTTATGCACCGAACAGGCTTACCTATGGTTATTCCTCAAAGACAAACAGGCTCGCTGTTTTCTCTGAGATCTACTATCCCAAAGGGTGGAATGTTTTTGTTGATGAAAAGCTGACGCCGCACTTCAGGGCCAACTATGTGCTCCGGGCGATGGTGCTTCCGGCGGGCCACCGCAAAATAGAATTCAAATTTGAACCGGTGGTTTATTCATCAGGGGAAAAAATCTCGAAGATAAGCTCCCTGGTGCTGATTTTATTGGTGCTGGCCGGATGTTTACTGGAAGTGCGCCGGTATTTATCAAATCGTATTCCAATAGCAAAACCGTAAAAGGTAATTTGCTTAGCACGTATTTACAGAATTAATTGCACCGGTATTTTATCCGACGTAAACTTACACAGATAATTTTCCCAGTCCAATCTCAATTCTTTTCAAAAACTCGTCTTTTCCCAAAACATCTGCCAGGTCCATCATCCCCGGCCCCTGGTTTGTGCCGACCATCAGCAATCGCAATGGATTCATTAATTGCCCCATTTTGACCCCGGTTTTTGTGGTGTAATCCTGTACCAGGGCATGCAGGGTCTCTTTGTTGAAATCTGCCAGTTTTGAAACCTCCGCCGCAAAATCCCTGATCCGGCCATCGGTTCCCGGCTGCCATATTTTTTGATATACCTGGGCATCGTATTGGTCCGGGCGAATAAAAAAGAACCAGGAGGCATTCCATAAATCAGCCACAAGTACGGCACGCTCCCTGATCACCGGGATGACTTTTTCAAGATAATCAGTATCAGGCGATACTCCATGTTCGGCCAGGAAGGGTTTCAGCAGCAGTGACAGTTCAGCGTCCGATTTCCGCATCATATACTGGTGATTGAACCAGCGGGCCTTTTCCGGGTCGAACTTTGAGCCGTGTTTGCCAACCCGTTCAAGAGAAAACTGCTGGACCAGGTCCTCCATTGAGAATAGTTCCTGTTCTGTTCCCGGATTCCATCCCAGGTGCGCCAGGATGTTGATTACGGCTTCAGGCAGATACCCTGATTCACGATACCCTGAATAGATCTCGCCGGTCTTCGGGTCCTTCCATTCAGTGGGGAATACCGGGAACCCCAGGCGGTCTCCGTCACGCTTGCTCAGCTTGCCGTTTCCGTCAGGCTTCAGGATCAGCGGAAGGTGTGCAAACTGAGGCATGATATCTTCCCAGCCGAAAAAACGGTAAAGCAATACATGGAGCGGTGCGGAAGGCAGCCACTCTTCTCCCCTGATCACATGGGTGATCTTCATCAGGTAATCATCCACCACGTTGGCGAGGTGATAGGTGGGCAGTCCGTCGGATTTAAAGAGTACTTTGTCGTCGAGGTTTGATGTATTCACAGATACCTCGCCCCTGATCAGATCGTGTACCACCACCTGTTCATTTTCGGGAATTCTTATCCTCACCACATAGGGGGTTCCGTTGTCGATTAGTTTTTTCCACTCCTCCCCGGGAAGTGTGAGCGAATTCAGCAGTGATTGCCTGGTTTGCTGATCATATTGGAAGGTATGGTTTCCACTGTTTTTTGCTTTTTCACGAAGCTCATTTAATGCTGCCTCCGTGTCAAAAGCATAGTAGGCATGTCCGCTGTTTATCAGCTGTTGAATATATTCCCGGTAAATTTCAGAGCGTTCCGACTGCCGGTAGGGGGCATGGGGGCCTCCTTTTTCCGGGCTTTCATCAAAATCAAGTCCGCACCAGGCAAGCGAGTGTACGATGTACTCTTCCGCTCCCGGAACAAACCTGTTCTGATCGGTATCTTCAATCCGCAGAATCATTGTTCCTTCAAGTTTCCTGGCAAACAGGAAGTTATATAATGCAGTCCTCACCCCGCCAATGTGTAAAGGGCCGGTTGGACTGGGTGCGAATCGTACCCGGACAGGCTTTGTTTTCATCTTTTTTATTGTTTTATGAGGTTGCAAAAATAAGCTATTCTGACCAGTAAGAGAATCATTAGCTCCTTATATGTACTTTTGCAAAGAATACTAAGTTTTTTAGTGTTTCGTTATTAAATTTCAAATAACCCAATGGCAGAGAATCAGATTCTTTTAAAAAAACTTGATCACTTCATCCGGAAGTATTATAAGAACCGGCTGATGAGGGGTGTGTTGTGGTCGTTGACCGTGATGACCGTATTTTACCTGGTTTTTGTCTCCCTGGAATATTTCTTTTATTTCAGCATGGCCGGAAGGATGGTGATGTTTTTCTCCTTTCTTGCCCTTTCGCTGTTCCTCATAGCCAGGCTTATTTTTGTTCCCATGCTGCAGCTGATAAAGATCGGGAAAATTATTTCACACGATCAGGCTGCCCAGATCATTGGCACACATTTTTCAGAAATCCAGGATAAACTGCTCAATACACTCCAGCTTATTAAACAACAGCAGGTTTCCGGGGATGGGTCACAACTCCTTGCAGCCAGCATTGAACAAAAAACCAACGCGCTGAAGGTGTTCCGGTTTAGTGTGGTTATTGATTTTCGAAAAAATTTACGATTCCTTCGCTATGCATCAGTTCCGCTGGCAGTAATTCTGCTTCTGGTGCTTTTCTCTCCAAAAATAATATCAGATCCTACCCGGCGGATCATTGCATTTAACCGGGCGTTTGCCGCTCCGCTGTTATTCGAAATCAAACTCCTGAATAAAAATCTTACGGCTGTTCAGCAGGAGGATTTTGAACTGCAGGTAAAAGTTACCGGTACTGAAATTCCTTCCGAATTATATGTTAAGACCAGGGAGGGTGTTTTCAAAATGCAACGGGCAAAGGGTTTTCTTTTTTCGTATACGTTCAAATCATTGCAGGGAAGTATTCCGTTCAGGATAGTTGCAGGAGAGTTTACCTCGGAAGAGTATGAATTGAAAGTTTTCCCGAAGCCGACTATCCTTAATTTTGATGTGGTTGTAAGTTTTCCGGCATATATCAGCAAGCCCGATGAAAAGGTTGAAAACCAGGGCGACCTTGTTTTGCCGGAGGGATCAGTGGTTACCTGGAGTTTTTACACAAAGGATGTTACCGCAGTTAAAATCAGGTTGGAAAAAGAATTGGTTACGCTTTTAGCAGATAAAAATAATACGTTCAGGTATTCTGCCAGAATGGCTAAATCAACCTCCTACAGCATCACCCCGGTAAATGCTAACACATACCTGGCTGATTCCCTTTCATACAGGATCAATGTGATCAATGACGGATTTCCGTCTGTTTTTGTTACCGAGTCGGCCGACTCTCTTCTGGCAACAAATTTATTCTTCAGGGGTACTATCAAGGATGATTATGGATTTACGAATTTAACTTTCAATTATTCCATTTTCTCAAAAAATGATACGACTGTGCGTTCAGTGAAAACAGAGCTTATCCCGATTGAAAAATCTGTGAACAATCAGGTTTTTTATTATGCTGTTGATTTGCTGCAGCTATTGCCGGGTGCAGGGCAGTCGATACAGTATTATTTCGAAGTATGGGACAATGACGGCATCCATGGGCCTAAGGCAACTAAGTCGGAGCTGAAGACCATCGCAACGCCAACACTCGAAGAAATCGCTGACCGTACCGATCACAATGAGGAATTGATTAACCAGGAACTCGAAAAGAGCCTGATGGACGCAAAAGCGATTAAAAAGGCCATGGAAGAAATGAAAAAAAAGATGGTAGATCAAACATCCATTTCCTGGCAGGAGAAAAAGAAATTAGAGGATATCATTAAGGCCAATGAGGCTATAGAGGAGAAAGTTGAGCAGATTAAAAAGAAAAACAGTGAAAATATTGCAGCAGAAGAGAAGTATCTTGAAACCAGTGAGAGAATCATTGAAAAGCAAAAGCAATTGAACGAGATGATGGATCAGATGCTATCAGAAGAGATGAAGAAAATGATTCAGGAGATGAAAGATCTTTTAAATCAACTAGATAAGGATAAACTGGGAAATCTGCTGGAGAAGATGAAGATGTCGAATAAGGAGCTGGAAACGCAGCTGGACAGGAATCTTGCCTTGATGAAGCAGATAGAATTCGACAGAAAACTGGAAACTACGATAAAGGATCTGAGGAATAATGCTGAAAAACAGGATAAGCTGGCTGAAGAAACTGAAAAGCAGGGGCTGGATAATGAAGCGCTGGTTAAGAAACAGGAAGAGATCAATCAAAAGGCGGATAGTGTTGCAAAACAGATTAAGGAGCTTGAGAAGGAAGGTAAGGAATTGGAGACTCCGGCTGAGTTGGGTAATACAAAGGATAAACAGGATAGTATCAATAAAAGCCTTGGAGAGAGTTCAAAGAAACTGAAGGAGAAAAAAAACAAGGAAGCGGCGGGTTCACAAAAAAAATCTGCCAGGCAAATGAAGGAGCTTGCCCAGCAAATGGAAGATTCGCAGGAAGAAGGGGAGGAGGAGCAACTTGCAGAAGATGCTGCGAATATCCGCATGATCCTTGAAAACCTGGTCCGACTCTCTTTTGACCAGGAGGAGATGATCGGAAAAACAAGACAGATTGCTCGTAACGATCCGAAATATACCCAACTGGTTTACCGGCAAAAGGAGTTTGGCGATAAGCTGAAAGTGGTTGAGGATTCCCTGTTAGCCATTGCAAAACGGCAGATAGAAATTAAGCCGATTGTTACAAAAGAGATAGCGGCCATTAACAACAATATTGAACTGGCTCTTGAAGCCATGGATACCAGGAATATCAATGTGGCGGTGGCAAAACAGCAGTTTGCCATGACCTCTATCAACAATCTCGCGTTGTTGCTGAATGAGTCTTTGCAGAAAATGAATGAAAAGATGTCGTCAAGCATGAAATCGAAATCCGGTAACAAAGCTTGTCAAAATCCTTCGGCATCGGGTAAAGGGAAGAAATCTGCGAAGAGCATGAAGGACATGCAGGATAAGATTGGCAAGCAGCTGGAGAAATTGAAAGCGGGGATGGATGGCGCCAAAAAAGATGGAAAGGGTAAACCTCAGGGGCAGCAGGGAATGAGCAGGGAGCTGGCCAGGCTGGCAGCCCAGCAGGAGGCTCTGCGCGGCGAAATGCAAAAATACCAGGATGAGATGGGATCGAAAGGGGTAAAGGACCAGGGAACACTGAACCAGGCATCCAAAGATATGGAGCAGATAGAAAAGGATTTGGTCAACAAGAGGATTACACAGGAAACCATCCGCAGGCAACAAAGTATTATGACCCGTCTTTTGGAATCGGAAAAAGCGGAACAGATGCGGGATCAGGAAGAAAAAAGAGAATCAACCGAAGCAAAAAGTAAAATAAACAGTAACCCTGGCTTAAATTATCAGTATAACAGTAAAAAAAGAGCGAGTCAGGATAATATACATTTGGTGTTGCCTGGGATTAATTCGTTCTATAAAAACAAAGTAAGCAGTTACATTGTTAAAATAGAAAACTGATATGGAATGGGATTTAAGGGAACTGGTAATAACCGGTCAAAAGGAGATCGTTAAGCTGGAGAATTTTGTTGAGGAAATTTGTGATTATCACAACATCAGCAATGAACATTTTGGAAATGTTCTGCTTGCTACAACAGAAGCAGCCAGGATTTTGTTTTCCATAAACGAATCAATTGAGGCGGGGCAAATTACCATTCGTTTTGAAAGAAACCACAAAGGGTTGGTTTTTAAAATAAAAATGGGAGACGGGATCAATAGTTCTATTGATAACGAGGACCTTCTTGACAGGGAAATCCGCAAACATAAGTTATCCAGGGATATTTTTGTAATTAAGGCCTTAACGGATGAAATATCCATTTCTGTAAATGCGCAGAGTATTGTGCTTGTATTTTATATTTCCAGTATCAATTATGAGAAATCCCTTCACAGGATAAAAGAATTGAAGGATTACTGGAATAAAAGGGAGACCGTGATTCATGGCAAACGCAATGACAGTTAATTTTTTTAATGAAAATACGCAGTTTGTACTGCGCGAAAAGAGAAAGATTCGGGCATGGATACAGAATACCATTGAATCGGAGGGCAAGGTCGGAAAGTCAGTGAATTTTGTCTTTTGCGATGACGATTATTTGTCGGAATTGAACATTAAATATTTAAAACATAATACATTAACTGATATTCTTACTTTTCCGCAGGAGGAAGAGAATGGGCTTATCAGTGGTGATATCTTTATCAGTGTTCCCCGGATAAAGGAAAATGCAATTCTCTATAACGTTCCATTCACCGAGGAGGTGCACAGGGTAATGATTCACGGAATACTTCACCTGGCCGGTTACAGGGATTCAACTAAAAGCGAAAAGGCAGAAATGAAAGTGAAAGAGGATTTTTACCTCTCACAATTGTTCTCCTAAAAATAGCAGATCGGGAAAATTTATTTCTTTCAGCAGAGTTTTTTCCTTGTGGATCTTCGTGTTTTCTTCGTGTTCCTTCGTGTGATTATTTTTTCAAAGGAAACCTAAAACATGAAATAAATGAGCCACAGAAAGAATTTACCGAATGAATTAGTATGAATGTTTCACGTGAAACAAATTGTAGAATCGAATGCATAAATATGATATTATAGTGGTGGGTGCCGGTCATGCAGGATGTGAAGCTGCAGCTGCAGCCGGCAATATGGGATCAAAGGTTTTGTTGATTACAATGAATATGCTGAATATGGCGCAGATGTCATGCAATCCTTCTATGGGAGGCATCGCAAAAGGTCAGATTGTTCGGGAAATAGATGCTTTGGGGGGATATTCAGGTATTATCACAGATCACACAATGATCCAGTTCCGGATGTTGAACCGTTCGAAAGGACCTGCAATGTGGAGTCCGAGAGCTCAAAACGACCGCGTGTTATTTTCAACAGAGTGGAGAGATCGGTTGGAGAAGGTAAAAAACGTTGATTTCTGGCAGGATTCGGTTGTAGATATTGAAGTGAAACAAGGTAAGATTACGGGTGTATTAACCGGGCTGGGGATTATTTTTAAATGTAAGGCACTCATCCTGGCTAATGGAACCTTTTTAAATGGATTGATCCATATCGGGGAAAAGAGTTTTTCCGGGGGCAGAATGGGTGACGGTGCCTCTAAAGGTTTAACCGGAAGACTTGTCGATTTTGGTTTTGCTTCCAGCCGGATGAAGACCGGTACCCCGGTAAGAGTGGATGGAAGATCACTGGATTTTAAAAAAATGGAGGAGCAGCCGGGAGATGAAATACCCGGTAAATTTTCCTATTCTGATACTCCGGATCTAAAGAAACAACGTAGTTGCTGGCTTACTTATACGAGTGGTGAAGTACATGATATCTTGCGCACCGGCTTTGATAAATCGCCCATGTTTTCAGGTAGAATTTTGGGTAGGGGCCCCCGTTACTGTCCGTCTATAGAAGATAAAATTGATCGTTTTGCCACCAAGGATAGACACCAGTTGTTTATTGAACCGGAAGGCTGGAATACGGTTGAATACTATGTAAATGGTTTCTCTTCTTCTCTTCCTGAAGATGTTCAGTTTAAAGCCTTGAGAAAGGTAAAGGGATTTGAGAAAGCCAAATTTTTCAGACCCGGATATGCCATCGAATATGATTATTTTCCCCCGGAGCAATTGAATTATTCTCTTGAAACCCGGTTGATTGAGAATCTTTATTTTGCCGGCCAGATAAATGGTACAACTGGTTACGAAGAGGCCGCCGCACAGGGGTTGATGGCAGGGATCAATGCTCATTTAAAAATCAGGAAAGAAAAGGAGTTTATTCTTAAAAGATCAGAGGGCTATATCGGGGTTTTAATTGATGATTTGATTACTAAAGGAACAGAAGAACCCTACCGGATGTTTACTTCAAGAGCGGAATACCGGATATTGCTTCGCCAGGATAATGCAGACCAGCGGTTGACCAGGTTATCTTACGATATTGGGCTGGCTTCAAAGGAGAGGCTTTCAATTATGGAAGCGAAGTATCAAAAAGTTTCATCTTTTATCTCTTTTTTAAGCGGATTTAGTTTGCAACCTCAACAGGTAAACACCCTGCTTGCAGATAAAATGACCAATCCGATTGTCCAAAAACAAAAGGCTTCTGCTATTTTGCTCAGGCCCCAGGTCTTTCTTAACGACATGATAGATGCACTGGAACCTATACGAAATTATGCCATTGATAACGGATTGATGCAAACTGAGATCGTTGAAGAAACTGAATTGCAAATCAAGTATGAAAGTTATATTCAGAAGGAACAGGAACTGGTTGACAAGCATGCAAATCTGGAAAACTATGCACTGACAGCTGATTTTGATTATGCCAAATTAACCTCCCTTTCTCATGAAGCCCGGGAAAAGCTGAATAAGATAAAACCCCGTACTATCGGTCAGGCAACCCGTATTAGTGGCGTGTCTCCTGCTGATATTTCAGTACTTATTGTCTATCTGGGGCGTTAATGTTCCACGTGAAACCAAATTAGAATGAAAGAAAAGATACAATTTTGTCCTGTTTGCGGGAAAAGCAGTTTTTCACTTTTTCTCGAAGTCAGGGATTATTTCCTTACACAGGAGGATTTTGCTATTCAAGTATGTGCGGGATGTGGGTTTAAATTCATAAATCCGCGTCCGGATATGGATGAAATAGGCCGGTACTACCAGTCTGAAGATTATATTTCTCATGATGCCGGGAAGGAGAATATCATCAGCAGGATCTATAAGATTGCGAGAGTGTATTCCATTAAAGGTAAGTATGGAATTGTAAATCGAAATGTAAAGTCAGGCAACATCCTTGATGTGGGGTGTGGTACGGGCGAATTTCTCAGTTATTGTAAATCAAAGGGATTTAACGTTACCGGTGTCGAACCGAATCCCAAGGCCGGTACATTTGCCCAAAAGGTAAATGGGATCCGGGTGTTCAATTCTTTAAATGAGCTCACTCAGCACAACAGCTTTTTCAATTGTATATCCATGTGGCATGTTCTTGAACATGTGCATGATCTTAATGAAACGCTTGAAAAGGTAAAGAGTATGTTGCAACCCGGGGGTGTTTTTATCATTGCTGTTCCAAACAGCCAATCCTGGGATGCCGGACATTATGGAAAATTCTGGGCCGCTTACGATGTTCCCAGGCACCTCTACCATTTTACCGACATTACCCTGAGTTTGTTGGTTAAAAAACATGGCTTCGAAATAGAACATACCTATCCTCAAAAGCTGGATGCTTTTTACGTTTCGATGTTAAGTGAAAAATACAGTTCCGGAAAAAATAATTATATAAAAGCCTTTATGAATGGGTTTTGGTCGAATATTAAAGCGGGAGGAGAACGAAGGGGTCATTCAAGTCAAATTTTCGTTCTTTCAGTGAAAAAAGCTTAATTTTAGCCCCTGTATCAACTGCAGCGGGTGTTTGGATGAATCACTTCAACCTTCTCTTGAAACGTGTTTATAAGCGATCTGAGAGCCCCGTTGTATTGCGCTGTTAATCTGCATTTTAGTGAATATTAAACAAAAAGGCTTCTTTTTCGGACCATTTCCCTGGTTTTTACTTGCTGCATTATTGTATTCGTCAATATGGGGCATCCGAATCTATTTATCGTTTCTGAATGATCCGGGAAAAATTACTGAACGTTTTCAAAAAGAAAATGAAACTCTCGAATTGGAAATCGTCAGCCGTGTAAATCGTTTAACTGATTTTTATACCACCATTCCGAAAAAAGATATCCGCCCCGGATTTGACCTTGTCGGGAGTGAAAAAGGAGGGGAAGCGGTTTCCTTGTTTGTATATGAAAATGATTCTCTCGTATTTTGGAATAATAACGATGTAATCCTGCCTGCCGGTTTTATAAATACCAGCAATAAAAATATTTTTGCCTGTCAGTTGAAAAACGGATGGTATGTGTTTCACTGGAAATCAAAAGGGGCATTTCATTTTCTGGGTGGATACCTGGTGAAAAATGAATTTCCCTTTCAGAACGACTTTATCAACGATCATTTTGCTTCCGGGTTTTCTGCTTCTGCATCAGTAGAAATCGACGAAAATAAAGGATCTTTCCCAATTTTTTCAAGGGAAAATATCTACCTGTTCAGCCTGAATTTCGATAATTTCACCCCTGAAAACAGCCATTTTGATTTATTAATATTTATTCTTTTTGTCTCTGCTTTTCTCTGTATCATTTATTCCATTTTCCTGCTGTTATCCGCGATAAACTGGTTTAGAAACAGGGAAAACATCTTTGTCCTTTTTTACAGTGTCACAATAGTTTTATTAAGGATCATTCAGAATTATTCAGGTTTTCCCAAAGAAATATATCAGTCGGAACTGTTTACTCCTGCCTTGTATTCATCCTCCTCGTTTCTTCCATCCCTCGGAGACTTCACATTGAACGCCCTCCTGGTATTTGTGATTTCATTTATATTTTACAAAAAAATTGTTATCCGCCCGGTACAGCCGGATTTGCGGAAAAATCATAGTTTAGCCCGGAGTAGCATTGCGATGTGTATCATCCTCCTCCTGTTCCAGGTTGCCGGGTATTTTATCGCCGACCTGGTAATTAATTCGGCGGTACCCCTGAATTTGCAAAATATATCAGGATTAACATACCAGAGCGGGTTTGGTCTGTTTATCATTTCAGTATTGCTGTTTTCACTTTGGCTTGTTTCAGTTCGACTTTTTGATGCGGTATTTGTCATCAGGGGAAACCTGAAAGGGCTGGTCTTTTCTTTTATTCTGGTGATAGCCATATATTTTGGTATTTACTGGCTGGTTTCCCGGACACTTGATTGGATTGTCCCCCTATTTTTTACAGTATATTTTCTTTTATTCTGGTACCTGAAGTCGAAAAACAGACCCTTGTTCTCAGTTCAGCAACTGTTTATCTTCCTTTCATTCTATGCGATTTTTGGAACTTTTTTACTGAACAGGTCGAATCAAACAAAAGAAGATGAGAAGATCAAACTGCTTGCAGGGAAATTGGTTACCCAGCGAAATCCTGTCACCGAAATTTTATACGAACAAATTGAGCACAGACTTAAAGCCGATTCGATTCTAAGTAAATGGATGACAACCGACCCCGGTGGCAATAAGGTAAGTGAGGACAGCCTTGTAAACTACCTGTTGTCGCAGTACTTTAATGAATACTGGAAGAAGTACCAGGTACAGATAACCTTGTGTGGACCGGCTAAGGAATTGCGCGTTCAACCCCAGGGATACCTTGTTAATTGCAATGCATACTTTCAGGAGATCATCCGCAATTATGGAAAAGCAACTGCGTTGCCTAACCTGTTCTTTCTTGATTATGGATATGGTAAGGAGTATTATCTTTCTGTAATTTCGGAGAATCCCCTGGTTGCAGATTCTGCAGAACCCGGGATATTTATTGAACTGAATTTGAAGAATGCCTACCCTGATCAGGGGTATCCCGGGTTGCTGATGGATAAAACCCGGCTTGACCTTACATCGGTTTCAGATTATTCATACGGATTATATCAAAACGGGTTGCTCATTCGCTCAGTCGGACCAACCGGATACAAAACCGACTTGAAGAAATACCCTGATTTCCCTGTTACTAAGCCTTTCTTTACAGACGGGCAATGGGTGCATTATTTTTATCGCATCAATGATAATGATACGCTGCTTATCAGTAAGAAAAAAGAGAGTTTTTTAACGGTTTCTACCCCGTTTTCTTACCTTTTCATCATATTTTCATCCCTGGTGGTTTTAATTTCGGTGTTGGTTTATTTTCCTAAAAATCGTCTTCAGGCTCCGGCCAGTTTAAGAAACCGGTTACATTTCTCGCTTCTTGGAATTCTTGTGGTAACACTGCTGGCAATCGGAATTGTTCAAGTGGCCAATATTGTTCAGATAAATTTGAAGAAAAATGTAGATAATTTGCGCGAAAGAGCCATTTCTGTAGTTGTTGAAGTTCAGCATAAATATGGTTCTCTGCCTGGAATGAAATCGGTGGCCAGGGGAGAACAGGAGGATTTCCTTACCAAACTGTCAAATGTGTTTTTCACAGATATCAATATCTACAGCGAAAAGGGGCTTTTACTGTCATCAAGCCGGCCACAGGTATTTGAGGAAGGCCTGCAGTCAGAACGAATGGATGCGGCGGCTTATCAAAAATTAATAGAAGAGAAAAATTCATTATTAATTCATTATGAATCAATTGGTGAAATGCAGTTCAATTCTGCCTACCTGCCGTTTTATAATGACCGGGATAAATTGCTTGGATTTGTCAACCTGCCGTATTTTGCCAGGCAGGATGAATCGAAAAAAGAGATCTCCACGTTTCTCGTTACTTTTCTCAATGTGTATATACTGCTGATTTTGTTTGGAGTGTTCGTTACAGTTTTGATTACCAATTACATAACAGCTCCCCTGGCCATGCTTGCCGGAAAAATGTCGCAATTGCGGCTGGGCATGGTCAATGAAAAAATTGCCTGGAAACAAAATGATGAGATCGGGCAATTGGTTTCGGAATACAACAAGATGATCGATAAATTGGGAAACAGTGCTGAAATTCTTGCCAGGTCGGAGCGGGAAAGTGCCTGGAGACAGATGGCCAGGCAAGTGGCCCATGAGATCAAGAATCCTCTCACACCCATGAAACTCAGCGCACAATATCTGGAGAAAGCATGGAATGACAAGGCTCCTGACTGGGAACAGCGGCTGGCTCGGTTTACGGTAACTCTGGTGGAACAAATTGACGCATTATCCGTGATTGCCTCCGATTTCTCCAATTTTGCCCAAATGCCCACAGTCGCATTCTCACCTATCGACATGAATGAGGTACTTCAGTTTGTGCGGACATTGTACCAGGATACTCCGGCTGTTCGTTATGAATTCCATTCAGATATTTCCGCCCCGGTGATCTTCGGAGACCGGTCGCAGCTTATACGCTTGTTTACAAACCTGTTGAACAACGCAATCCAGGCCATTGGAGAACAGGGTGAAGGGGTTATCAGGATCGAAATCGTAAAAGAATATGAACAAATTATCGTGAAAGTATCCGACAATGGCTGTGGTATTTCACCACAACGGTCAGACAGGATATTTCAGCCCGATTTTACAACTAAAACAAGTGGCATGGGGCTTGGCCTGGCCATTGTAAAGGGCATTGTTGAAGGAATGGGCGGAGAAATTTCCTTTGTCTCCGAAGAGCATAAAGGCACAACTTTTAATATTAAATTTCCAATATATGGTGAAGAGAGCAAGTAAAAGATTAAACAGTTTACCGGTGTTCCTGGTCGTTGTTTCTTTGTTGATAACAGCCCTGGGAACATCATGTGGCAAAGTGAAACCCAGGGAATTGTATCATCGGTTTGACGATAAATCGTGGGCAAGATTTAACCTGCTCAGTTTCGAAATACCAGTGGAGGAAATAACCACCTGTAATGTATACCTGTTTGCACGATTTGACCCGGATTTTCAATATGAAACCCTTGATTTCAATATGATTATGAATACCCCGGCAGGAGAGGAAAGGACGAACGAATACCAGATGGAGGTAAGATCGAAAACGGGTAATTTAGTGATAGAATGCAGCAAGGATTCCTGTGAGGGAACTATTTTATTAAAAAAAGAACTCTACCTGGCCAAACCCGGGATTCTTAAGATTGAAATAGAGAATCTTACACCCCGGTTACAGACAGAAGGGGTTTTAGGGGTTGGAATCAGGCTGGTTCCAGCAGGCAAGTAACCTCAGCGCTTCTTGTTTATCGAGATGAATTTGCTGAACAAGATGGTCGAGGGAGTCAAATTTCTTCTCATCGCGGATGCGGTGATAAAAATATACCACCATAGTCTTTCCGTAGAGATCACCGGAAAAATCAAATAAATTGACTTCCAGTGTCAGGGTTTTACCTGAAATGGTTGGCCTGATTCCTGCGTTGGCCATGCCGTTGTATACCTGCAGATTTACCTCAGCTTTTATGGCATAAACCCCGTTGGCCAGTAAAAACGGCTTGTTTTTAGGTAATTCAAGATTGGCGGTTGGAAAACCCAGTGTACGGCCAAGATGGTTTCCATGAACAACCAGTGCATGAATCAGGTACACTGATTGCATCAGTTCGTTGGCTGTATGGATATCGCCAGCCTCGAGGGCATTGATAACTTCCCGGGAGTTTGTATCGTGTTTCATCATAAGGCAAAACTACCGATAAAACATGTCCGATTTAAAAGAGTGGTTTATCTTTTTTACTGAGACGTTTGATCATGACCAGTTCATATACCGCATACATGTAATGAGCCCATACACCGGCAAGCATGACCAAAAGAGTAATGATCATCCACATTGGGGCGATAGGTGTCCACAACTCACGGGAGGGCACTTCCGCCTTGTAATACTGTTTGTGAACACCCCAGTTTATCGTATTCTTTCCCTGGACAAAGCCAAATTTATCATTTTCTTCAATTTTTGCGAGTACCACCAGGTTTCCAAGAGTATCTCCCACGATTTCTTTTGGAAATTCCAGGGTTCCTGTTCCATTTTCATCCAGGGAAATTTCACCAATTTTTAACAGGCTGAAAAGCCTGGGCACATAGATGAAAACCGTTTCTTTGGGAATAGCAATCTCTTCGCCTTTTTCATTTTTCTGGGTGGCCGTTACTTTTAAAATACGGAGAGAATCTTCTATGCTGAAAAACAGCCGGATTTTAGAAGGCTTGGCAACGAAATTTGCTTCGGCTTCAGGGTATTTATTATTCCCTCCGAATTTGGCCAGGTAGGTAACCATCCCCTCCTTATCTGCAGGCAATCCTGCTGCAGGGAATGAAAAAACCGCATTGCCCTCCTGGTCTGTTTTTGCATTACCAAGTGGCTTGCAAATGGTGCCATCCGATGCAGTAAATTCAACAACAGCATTTTCCAGGGACAGGGTCTTCTCTCCTTTTTTTATACTCAGCACAGCGGTTAATGTGACAGAATCAGGGCCGCACAGGTAATTAAGTGCCATACGTGATTCCGCCGGGGAATCAGTTGAATCTGTTTTTTCTTCTGCAAAGGAGTTCAGTGGCTGAAAAACCAGGGAAATCAGGGGGAAGAGAACCAAAAAATACGCGAAAACTCTTTTCATACTTGTAGATTGAGTAATTCCGGTGAATAATTATAGTAAAACATCATCTTTTTTCTCCTCTCCCAGCAATCCGGTAACAGGAACGATGGTAATGAATTTTGAAGCAATGGTAAAAAGGAGGCAGAAAATGGCAACTCCGGCTGCGGTAAGGCTCCATTCAACCCAGGTTGCCGAATAATTCAGCCATTCGGGCCGCGAATCCTGGATGGGCAGGTAGGGAGACTCAAGCGTGGGTACAACAATGATATAACGATTAAGCCACAGGGCAATGACAACAACTACGGCGGTGATGGTGATGTTGGTAATGGTTCTGAATTTGGCTATTCCAACCACCAGGAGAGGCAACAGTACACCAATATAGTTTGAAATGATAAATGGCCAGTAGAATTCTTTAAACAGCAACTGGATGAGCAATTCATCATTCTTTTCTGAACCATACCATTTTGTGAGGTAGTCGCTGAAGGTAAAGTAGCCGAAAAATGCAGCCAGAACGAGCATGATCACCCCAATGGCTACAAAATGTTTCTTGGTAATATATTCTTCGAGATGATATACTTTTCTGAAAACCCACATGCATATGATCAGCACGGCGCTTCCGGAATATACCGCTGCAATAACGAAATAGGGACCGAAAATGGTACTGTGCCAGCCTGGTTGCAGGGTCACAGAGAAGATCCAGGCCAAAACCGAATACACGATGATCGCGATGGCGATAACCATGGCCGCCATAATGTCGGTTGCCCTGTTTAAACGCTTCTGTTGCTCAGGAGTGCCGGTGTATCCAAGCGCCAGCACCTTATACAATTTCTTTCTCCAGTTTGGAAGCTGGAGCAGTTCGTAATCCCTTAGTGTGGCCAGATCACGCAGAACAGAAAGATAAAGAAAAATAAAACACCCGAAAATATCGGTAGTGATCGCGATAACGTCCCAGGTAATAGGGGACTGAATTCTGCCGAAAAACACCAGGTAATGCAATTTGTCGAGCCGGCCAATGCAAAGCAGGATAAAGCAGGGGCCGATCAGCAGTGCAATAATTGTGATGAATTCAGCCATTCGGATGACCGGTTTACGCCATGCAGTTTTGAAAAGGTGCAGGGTGCCGGAAATAAGCGCACCGGCATAGCTGATCCCCATAAAGAAGATAAAATTCACGATGTACACACCCCAGACAACATTGTCGCGCATACCGGTAACATCGTGTCCTTTAAATACCTGTTCAAGGAATGCATAGAAGCCCAAACCGATAACGGCAAGTAAGAATACGATCCAAACATAGCCCTGGATGGAAGTCCGCTCCAGTTGTGGCGCAAAGTCTCTTAATGGATTTTTTGGTTGCAGTTCCATGGTTACGGTTTATTTTTTTTACTGTATGGAGTATCCTTATACCTTTCTTTTACCTCTTCATCAAGGTCGCCAAAGCCACGATCAACCTCAAACTGCCGATCCACAGGAGGCAGGTAGTAAACACACGGGCGGGTACCCAGTGTTTCAAGGTATCTGTACCCGGCACGGTCGTGAATGAGCTTGCTGAACTGGTAGGTCTCGGTACCATTGGTTACCGTATCCTCATCCACATCGCCAAAATAGATCACACCCATCGGGCATGCAGATGCGCAATAGGGAATTTTTCCCACGCGGATGAGGTCGGGACAGAAATCGCATTTGGAAACAGTGCCTTCTTTTCCCGGACTGCTCGCTTCCGGGGAATAAGGTTCCTTATCTTCATCAAATTCAGGATAATGTTTCCAGGCAAAAACGCGGGTTGAATAGGGGCAGCCGGTCATGCAGAATTTACACCCGATGCATCGTTCATTGTCGATCAGCACAATGCCATCGCTTCGTTTGTATGTGGCACCCACCGGGCAAACGCTAACGCAAAGGGGATTGTCGCAATGATAACACGGTTTTGGAAACCAGTAGGGTGAAGTTTTTTCAGAATCCTGCAGCAGGTAAACCTTCATGAATTCCTGGCTTTTGGGAAGATGGTGACCTTTTTGGCAAGCTTCCACACAGGCGCGGGCGTTTTTGCATTTCCCAAGGTCTATAACCATCACAAATTTCCGGCCGGGAATGCCTGCATGGGACTCCTCGCGGGAAACCCGCGGTAGTTTTAATAACCCTTTGTCCACCTCCATAATTTCGCCATCGGTGGTAAGAACCTTTACCTTTTCGCCGGTTTCGGCTGCAGATGAGTCAATATAGGCAGTGATGAGGCCGCTGCCTATTGCAACCCCGGCGCCCGCAATCAGTCCTTTTTTAAGGAACTGACGACGTGAATTCTTCTGGTCTTTATTCAAATCTTCTTCCACAGTATTAGATTTTAGTGAGATTCATGGTAACCATTGATCATACTTTTAAAGTTGCTGGTCGGGTTTTTCCCGATGGTGCAAAAATAGATATGTACACACATGATGATGCTGATTCCGAATCCTGCCACAATATGAAAGAAGTCGGTTAGGTCAAGACCGCTGAAGCCAAAAAAGCTGTTCACGGTAATTTCAGGGTAAAGAAGCCCATAGCCCGAAAGAATAACAAAGGGAACAAGGCCATACATCAGAACAACATAGGTAACCTGTTGCAGCGGATTGAATTTGCTTTCCTCATTTACCGGGAACGGGGCGTCTTCCTTTTTAAAGATCCCGATGGTATAATAGCTGAATTGTTTTTTCAGGCGGATAAAAAATCCTCTTACCGGGATCACATAATAAAGTCCGTTGGGAGTAAAGAGATTGCCCAGGAAAAAGGCTGCATAGCTTATGGATAGTATAATTCCCGCAATATTGTGCACGGACACCGCAGCGTTAAATTTCACCACGGTGGAGGGGTTTGAAAACTGGATACTTAAGCCGGTAATAATTAAAATGAGGCAGAGAAGGGCATTGGTCATATGCCAGATCCTGATCCAGACAGGATACAAATAGAGTCGTTCAGCGGAGTGGTTCATAGGTTCATTTATTTTTTAATGCGAAAAAACGCATGGATGATAATAACCAGGATTGTAAGGCCGAAGATGATCAGGCTGATGATGTTCAACGTGTTACTTTTATCGGGACCGATTGAGGTGGCATCTCCCAGCAAAAGCCCTTTGATCACCCCTTCCTTCTGAATTTTTTCGCTTACCTGGTATTTGTAAAGGGATGCATAAAGAATTGAGTTCTGGGAATGACAGGATTCACATTTTCTTACAGCCTGGCTTTTGTTTACCACATGATGTGCCACCACCAGTGTATCTTCATTTTTAGCATGGCATTCAATGCAGCGGACATTGGTAAAGTGGGAGGCCTGATTTGGAAGCCATTCATGTTTTTGCAGGATATTTGGCTTTGCCCTGGCAGTAAGAAGCTGGTAGTTTTTTACATCACCATGGCAATTCAGGCAAATCATATTGTCATATTCGATGGTTTCTTTCAAATTATCACTCGACCGGGCATTGATCTTGTAGGTATGCGCATCATGGCACATCCAGCAGGTAAAGTCTTCACTGTGTTTCTCGGAATGGACACTGGCCTGAAATTCCGTTTCTATTTCTTCGAACTTGAACTTGGCATATTTTTCATCTCCGCCATGGCAGTCGATGCATGTGGCTTTGGCTTCCATGCGCAGATTGCCGGCATGGGGGAATGTGCTGTAATCTTCGGAATGGCAATCGGTGCATTTGAATTCGCGGTGGTTTGACAAATAAAAGAGATCGCGGTTCATGACCAGTTCCGCATACATTTTTTTGGTAACTGTTTTTTTCGACTCCGGATTTTCGTAAGTGTATTTTGACTGGCCGTGGCATTTGAGACAGTTTTCATTTTCCGCAGCATTTTTAAATTTGGAAAGATCCACTTTTGAGGGTTTCTCCTGTTCAGTCGGGGCAGGTGTTGCAGGGGCGGTGTCGGATGTTTTTACCAGGGTGAATGCGAGGGTAAAAAGCATCAGTAACACCAG
Source organism: uncultured Draconibacterium sp. (assembly GCA_964628215.1). Lineage (GTDB taxonomy): Bacteria > Bacteroidota > Bacteroidia > Bacteroidales > FEN-979 > CAIVAT01. The sequence continues at coordinate 5,795 of CAZVNF010000029.1, read as the reverse complement.
AACTACCCATGCAGGGCGGATATTTGCTTTATAAATCATGGCTTATCGTGTAGTGAGTTATTCGGGTTGGTAAGGAAAAAGAAATGGGTGTAAACAGGAAGCCCTGTTTACACCCATTTAGTGAATCAATGTTGAATCATCATGCGAAGTTATTTTTTAAAAGTACGCATGAAAGCAACCAATGCCCAACGATCGCTGGCTTCAGGAATTTTCTTTTCATAAGCAGGCATTTCATCGCGGCCTTTGTTGGTGCGATAGAAAAGCTCACCATCTGTTCCAGCCTGAAATGCTGCGGAAGAGAAATCACCTGATTCAGTTTTCAACGAAGCAGCTTTTGGGCCATCACCCAGTCCTTTGCTTCCATGGCATGATTTGCAGTGCTTTGCCCAGAGTTCTTTGCCGGTAGCTAAATCAGCTTTGGCGGGGGCTTTCATGGCCTTGTCTTTATCAGGTACCGGCCATGGTTTTGCCTTAGCCTGTGCATGTACAGCATTGCCGAACATGAAAACTACAGCAATAACTGCAGCTGCCATAAGTGTTGCGATTTTTTTTGATGTTTTCATAGTTAATTAAATTTAGGTTAAAGAATAATGTTGGTTAAAAACCCCACAAACGGGTAAGATTGAATCCTACAAGAATGAAGCCATTAAAAAAGTCGTTGGTGTTGTGCATCACGATTTCTGAGGGAAGTATCCCCTGTGCAGCAGAAATGTACAGATGAAAAGCATGGGTACTTGTAGAAACTTCCCAGCCCAGGGAAACGTTTGCATAAGGTGCCCTGTCTTTTGGCACTTCCAGCCAGTCGTTTCCGGCCCTGACGATAAAGGCAGGATCATAGTTCATAATAATGGGCTGCTGATACGACAATACAACCGATGACTGTGGGCTGACTTTTGCCCGGACAAGCAGGGAAATGGCAAGGGCATCGTTCATGGCGGTGGAATCAACAGTTTTGTCTACCTTGTTAAAATGGGTGTAGCTGAGGCCTAATTGTGCGGAGAACATGTTGTTAAACCTGCGGGCAAAAAGGAATTCATTGTAATAAGCCAGGCGGTCAACAAATTTGTAACCTGTTCCGTAAGTAGTTTTGTTTGTGGCATTCAGCGACATGTTGAAGTAATAGGCAATAGTAAGAGGAAACCCTTCCTTACGCTGGTGCAGGAAGGTATATTTCACCTGCAGGTCCTGAAGCCGGTTGTTTTTAGTTGTTCCCAAACCTACCAGCACATCTTTGGTAATGCTGAAATTCAAGCCGAGGCGGATGTTGGAGGCTCCCCAGATTCCTGCCAGATCGGACCAGCCGTTCTGGATGGTTCCAAACCTGTGCTGCAGGACAAATTCAAGGGTTTTTGCAGGCGGAATAGCCACCGTGATATTGTCCATGCAAATGCCACTTTCAAAAGCGGCTTTGGCAAGAGGTTTTTGTGTCACTTCCGGTTCGGCAGGGATTGAATCCTGGGCAACAGCGTAGCCCAGACCAGAGAAAAGCAGGATTGCTCCCAATAATATTTTTTTCATGTTAAGTATCCTTGTATGCATTGTTTCGATTTTTTGTGATTGAATGATTCGCCGGAACTAATTGTTTTTGGCTCCTTCTTTGATCCAATTGTAGATGATGGCGTTGTCGGAAGAATTCCCATAGGAGGCCATTGATCCGCCGGGTTGCAGGCAGGTGTACAAAATGCTTGTTTCCGGACTTGATTTAACCACCATGTTGTTATCAAAGAGACTTTGATACGATTTACCTGTTCTGAGGTCCGGAGCGGTTGATCCGCCGTGACAAACGATGCATCCATTATTAAAGATCGGCTGAACTTTAAGAGAAAAGCTGGTTGAGTCGCCCGGAGGAGGAGGAGGGGGGGGGGCATCCGGCTGAACAGTGGCATATTCGCATGCTGCAAACAGAAAAATTCCCAGCAGCAGGGACAAGAGGTTGATCAATTTAATTTTTTGCATATATTTAAGTTTAGGTGTTTCCGGGTCAAAATTCTTTTTATGCTTTTGCTGAATCCGGGACGATTCTGTTGGTTCAGCATTCTGTTGCTCTTGTTTTGAATATTTTTGTTTGAAATGAATCGATATCGAAGTAAGAAGTAATAGTAAAGTTAATTTCATCAAAGTTATTTAAAAAAGGCTTCAAGGATTGAACCCTGAAGCCTTTTTTTGATTATTTCAGCATTTTACAGACCGGCTGCGGTCATTGCTTCAACCGAATTGGTTAACAATGCTCTTACATATTGAGTATTGTGGATACCCAGACTGTATTCTCTTAAACAGAACTGGAAGTTGATAATAGCACCCAACTGAACAAATTTTAAAGACGGGAACATTGGTTTAGCTGCATTGGTTGCGCCTGAGCCATAAGGATCTCTCCAATACCCTGCAGGGTTTGTTGATGAACTGTAAATATCCATGTAGCCATCATAATTCTTGGTGGTTACACCTGCCCAAAGGTTGGTTGCAGCTGCATCTACGTGAAGAATGTCATGTCCGGCACCGCAGGCATTGATTTTTAATGCCAGAGCATCAAGTAATCCTTTGATCTCGGTACGGGTGGTTTTCCATTTGGCAGAGTTTGCATCGATTGGACTTGCTGAGTGGCAATCGGTAGTGTTACAGCCATTGAAATTCCAGGTAGTACCTGAACTCAAAGGGGATTCTATTGCATTTCTCACGTTGAAAGAGTGGCCTCCGGCAACACCGGTCATCGGACCTGCCATGTGGCAATCCTGACAGGAAGCAAGCGTGGTGTGAGGTGAATTGGAATAAGAAACAGTACCAGGATATTCGATGGCACCGGTTCCGGCAACCACAGCGCTAACGGCACCGTAGTGAATGTGCATTCTGTAGGATGGCTTGATCCATTTGTTGTTGTTCGGAGCGGCACTGTCAAACATCACCAGGTTGGGGAAATTTTTCACAGAGTCATAGTTGAGCAACCGTGAGTCATTCGCAGCCGGGCCTGAGCAGGTAAGCGGACGTGGCTGGTGACATTTAGCGCATAAATTGCTTTTGCCTCCATCCTGGGGGAAATCAATGGTTTTGGCTCCACCCCACATGGTCATAGAAACCGGAGCTACGCTGGTAAGCGCGAGGTCGGCCATACCATAAGTTGTGTGTAAGCTGCTATGGCAGGTGTAGCATCCAATCTCTCCGATTGCGTTGGCCAGGTTGGAAGTATACCCATTCACCCATTTCTTGGTTGTTTCATTGTAAGTGAATGTACTTGGGGTGTTGTTGGCGCACACATATACATACGCTTTATGCTCGTGGCATGGACCACAGGAAGCATTTCCAGCCTCTTCAAAAGCAGCTGCACCCCAATTGTGTTTCGATAACTGGAATTCAACAGCGATGGCATCAACAACAGCCTTGGCATGGCATTGTTTGCAGG
>CAZVNF010000029.1:0-2301 GCA_964628215.1 uncultured Draconibacterium sp. | reverse complement strand
TGGAATTCAACAGCGATGGCATCAACAACAGCCTTGGCATGGCATTGTTTGCAGGACTCACCACCATCTTTTCCGTTTTCACCGGCAGGGCCGGTTGGACCAGTAGCACCGGTAGGACCCTGTGGACCTTCCTTGGTGCAGGACGCTAAAATCAAACACGCTGCCACGATCATCAATCCGGCAGAGAAAAAGAATTTTTGTAAATTTTTCATAAGCTTACAGTTTTTGTTAATAAATACTTTTATGCAGCAGACAACTTGTGCAAATTGTTTCGGGAACAAAAGTATCGAAGATTATGAAAGTGACTGTAAATAAGCAGGTGAGATTTGTTAATATATTAACTGACATATCTCAATCCTTGGTTGATATATGTCAATCAGCGCGGAATAGAATGACTATAAATGAGATTTATTTTCCGGGAGCGGCTCGGTCGGAAGAATCACCCTGGTATTTGTGAACTTAATATCAGCCGGTTTCGCTTATCTGGCGTAATTGTTTCGTGTTGAGCACCTCCATTGTATTTCCGGAAGTGGTTAAAATCCCCTCTTCCTTAAACTCTTTTAAAATACGAATGGCACTTTCTTTCGACATGCCCGACAGATCGGCCAGGTCCTGCCTGGAAATGGTCATTTCAAATGGGTTCTGGCAATAAATTTTATCGGAGAGATAAAAAATGACATCCGCAATCCTGCCATGCATCTGTTTTTGGGTAAGGCTGATTACCTGGTCAAAATTGAATATGGATTGCAGTGAAACCCGTTTGATGAATTCTTCGGCGAAATCGGGATTTTCGCGGATCAGCTTTTTAAAAACAATTACATCTACAAGGCATGCGGTGCAGTCTTCAACTGCCGCTGCAGAATAATAATGGCGGTTGTCCACATAGATTCCCGGGCCGAAGATGTAGTCAACCGGCTTGATGAGGGAAAGGATGAGATTTTTTCCATAGCCTTCGATATAGATTTTGGCAAGCCCGGAGGTAACACAAACAAAATAGGGTGAAGGGGTACCTTGTTTGAAAATAATTTCACCAGCCTTGTAACTAACCTGAAACCGGCTGCTGTTGATCATTTCAATTTCAAGGGGACTCAGATTGTTAAAGATGGAGGATTTGCAGTTACAGTCGGCACAATTGGAAGAATGATGCAATTTATTTACCATCGGTTTGGCTGCTGAAGCCGGATTTTTTAATTAAGCAGACAAAGATAGTACTAAACTGATATAAAACAAATTAATTGACTCTTTTTATCAATGGGGTAGTTGAGATATGTCAATATCAGAAAAGGTTATTCGAATTAAGGTATTCGGCGATCTGGACCGCATTTGTAGCAGCTCCTTTGCGGAGATTATCCGCGACAATAAACAGGTTCAGTGACTTTGGCTGAGATTCGTCCCGCCTGATCCGTCCTACGAAAACATCATCTTTTCCCGCAGCTTCCAGCGGCATGGGGTAAATGTTATTCCTGATATCGTCGCGAATGATGATACCCGGGGTATTGCCAAGAAGTTCAACGATATCTGAAATGGAAAAATCCTGTTCAAATTCAAGGTTGATCGCCTCGGAATGGCCTCCCAGAATAGGAACCCTTACAATCGTAGCCGTAATCCTGATGGAATAATCATCCAGGATCTTGTGGGTTTCATTCACCAGTTTCATCTCCTCGGAAGTATACCCGTTGTCGAGAAAATCGCCACCGTGGGGGAAAAGATTCATGTCGATCGGGTAGGGATAAGCCATTTCGCCTTTGATACCCATGCGTTCATTTTCAAGTTGTTTCACCGCCTTTGCCCCGGTACCGGTAACCGATTGGTACGTAGACGCAACAATCCTGCTGATATGGTATTTTGCATGAAGCGGGGCCAGCACCAGCACCAGTTGAATGGTGGAACAATTCGGATTGGCAATAATTTTATGGTTCCGGGTGAGAATGGATGCATTTATTTCAGGTACGATCAGTGGTATTGAAGGATCCATACGCCATGCAGAAGAATTATCGATCACCGTAATTCCTGCTTCAGCATATCGGGGAGCCCACTCCCTGGAAGCGGCAGCCCCGGCAGAAAAGATGGCAACGTCGGGTTTTGCTGCGATAGCCTGCTCGTGTGTGTGAATAATATAAGTTTGTCCGTGGAAGGCCAGCGGAAGGCCGGCCGATTTTGGAGAAGCAACAGGGATAAGGGTTTCGGGATATATTTTATGTTCATCCAGAACTTTGAAGATTTCCCGGCCAACAAGTCCGGTAGCACCTACTACTGCCAGTTTCATAAGGGTGGAATTTTTTGGTAAAGGTAAGGAAAAGG
>CAZVNF010000028.1:0-28819 GCA_964628215.1 uncultured Draconibacterium sp. | reverse complement strand
AGGCTGCGCCAACAGATTTACAGTCTGCCCCATTTGACCGCTCTGGTATCCCCCCGGGATATTCATCAGATGATAAATTAGTGATTTTAAAACAATTACTCAATGAACATTAACTCATTCCCTTACTTCCGGTTTCCCGGAGCTCAGAGCCGATGGACGGATTCGAACCGCCGACCAGCTGATTACAAATCAGCTGCTCTACCAGCTGAGCTACATCGGCACGCTTTGCCTTTTTTGAAAAGGACTGCAAAAGTATAAACTATTTGAATACGAAACAAGGATTATTTGAAATAAAACCCATAAAAAGAGATTTTTTTTTAACAAATTCTGTACCGAACTCCAAAACCGTTGATAACACTGTATTTCCTATCTAGCTTCCTCTTACCTTTTCCTTATGCTTCACAAGTTGTTTCCTCAATGCTTCAGAGGCAAGGTCAATTGCAGCTTCGAATGTTGTTGCTTCCTTCTTGGCAAAAAGATCATACCCTTTAATCTGCAGACGCACTTCTGCTATTTTATTCTCCCGGGTTTCGGTATTCTCCATTTTCAAAATCACCTCGCTGCCTATAACTCCTTCGAAGAAAGTGTGCAGTTTTTCGAGTTTCTCATTGATAAAGGCTTCTAATTTTTTATCCGCCTTGAAATGGACAGAGTTAATTTTCACATTCATTCCTACCTCCTTTTTTATGCCTTTGGATGGGCTTGTTTGTAGATTCGCTTCAATTTATCAATCGTGTTGTGTGTGTATACCTGTGTAGCTGCCAGGTTTGCATGACCCAGCAGATCTTTGACTGCATTCAGCTCGGCACCGTTATTTAACATATGTGTTGCGAACGTATGCCTTAATATGTGCGGACTTTTCTTCTCAACAGTTGTTACAGTCCCTAAATTTGAATTGACAATGCGATAAATCATCCTGGGATAAACCGGTTTGCCTTTGTCTGTCAGAAACAACTCACTGACCTCGCCGAATGCCGCTAACTTTTCTTCAAGATATCGGGTTAACAGAACCCCCAACTTATTACCGAACGGAATTAAACGTTCTTTATTTCGTTTGCCGAGCACCTTAATAGTTCCATGGTGAAAATCAATATCGGATTCCCTGAGGTGGACCAGTTCAGATAATCGCATTCCAGTGGCATAAAACACCTCTAGAATGACCTTATTCCGCAGCCCGGGATACCCTTCGCCAAATTCTGTCTTATCCAGCAAAAATGCCATCTTCTCCTTTCCAATAAATGCAGGAAGCCGCTTTGATACTTTAGGTGAGGTGATTTTTGTCATTGGATTTAACACCACGACATTTTCCCGGAGCAGGAATTTATAAAACGATTTGAGGGTGGTAAGCTGGCGGTTGACTGACCGGGCCCCGATACCCGACTCCATCCTGCTGACAAGCCAGGAACGGATCATGGGGTGGGAAACCTCTGAAATTTCAATGGTATTATATTGCACGGAAAGGTATTCAAAAAACTGTTCCAGGTCGGTCCGGTAAGCAGTTACGGTGTGAGTTGAATACCGTTTTTCGAATTGCAGATATGCAAGAAAGCGTTGTTTCACCGGTCACAAAAAAAAAGAAGAAATTTTGCCAGATATCAATTATCTGGTAAATATAACTATATATTCACCAGAAACAAAATTTCTTCTTACAAAAATTTTAATCACTGTTACTTGGCAGCTTCAGCGTCCTGGATTTTCTGGATATAAATCGCCTTGTTGACTGCTTCCCGATGTTTGATAGAAGGTTTTGTAAACTTCTGACGCTCGCGAAGTTCCTTCACAACACCCGTCTTTTCAAATTTACGTTTCAATTTCTTCAAAGATCTGTCAATGCTTTCGCCTTCTTTAACAGGTACGATAATCATGCTTTTCGCTCGCTTTCTTGTTAATGTGAATAATAATTATTTATAAAGGGCTGCAAAAGTACAATGATAATTTCATATTTCCAAATCATTTTAAGGATATGAGAAAAAGTCGTGACACTTTAGATGTGTCGCATTATACATTGCTACAGGTTGCTGGTAATAAAGTCGGTCATTCGTTTGTAAAGGTGAAAAGAGGTGTTCTTCCCTGTATAGATGCCGTGATTGCTGTTTGGGTAAAACTGTGATTCAAACTGTTTGTCAGCCCCCACCAGCGCAGTTACCATATCGTATGAGTTCTGCGGGTGCACATTATCATCTGCCATACCGCAGATAAGCAACAATTTACCTTTTAGCTTCTCAGCGTGGTTCACCGGGGAATTATCTTCGTAACCTTCATTATTTTCCTTTGGGGTACGCATAAACCGTTCTGTATAGATATTGTCATAATATTTCCAGTTTGTCACCGGTGCCACGGCAATGCCAAAACTGAAATAGTCGGCTCCCTTTGTGAGACACGACAGGGTAAGATAGCCGCCAAAACTCCACCCCCACATTCCAATCCGGGCTTTATCAACATAACCCAGTGTACCTAAATATTTGGCAGCAGATATCTGATCTTCGGTTTCATATTTTCCAAGCTGAAGGTAGGTGCATTTTTTAAATTCCTCTCCCCGGCCTCCGGTACCGCGATTGTCGACTGAAACAACAATAATCCCCTTTTGCGCCCATAACTGGTTCCAGGAAGAGACTGTTCCCCAGGAATTATTGACAGTTTGAGAACCCGGACCTCCATAGATGGTAAACAGAACAGGATATTTTCTGGAAGGATCAAAATCGGGCGGTTTTACCATCAAACCGTTAAGTTCAGTACCCTCTTCAGTTTTAAACTTAAAGAATTCCGCCTTGCTGAACCTGTATTCTGCAATGGTCTCACGCAGCCGGGCATTGTCCTGAAGTACACGTACTTCGGACCCATTTGATCGATACACGGCTATGTAGGCGGGAGTATTGATATCTGACCAGCGGCCAATGTAATACGTAAATGTTTTGCTGAAATCTGCCGAATTTCCTCCGGGTTTTGAATTTAACCTTGCCTTCTTTTTCCCATCGAGATCCACTGCACAAATATCTTTATCCATCGGCGATGTTTCTGCAGAGGAATAATAAACCCTTCCGTTTTTTTCATCAATCCCAAGCATATCCAGCACATCAAAGTTGCCTTTTGTCAGCTGGCGAACCAGTTTACCGGTGATGTCATATAAATAAAGGTGCCTGTATCCGTCTTTTTCACTGGAAATGAGGAATTCCTTTTTGTTGCTGAGAAACCGCCAATGATCATTGATCTCAATGTAATATTTATTCTCTTCGGAATAAACCACCTTCGAACTTCCGGTAGCAGCATCTGCCAGCAAGAGTTCAAGTTTGTTCTGATGACGGTTCATGCGGTAAAGTGCAAGTGTATTTGGATCCTCCGTCCATTTTATCCGGGGAATATAAATATCTGATTCCTTGCCAATATCAACAGGGAGTGTTTTTCCCGAACCAAGGTCATACATATTAATCCCAATGACAGAATTATCCTCTCCGGCCTTGGGATACTTATATTTATATTGTTCAGGATAGAGGTCGCCGTAATAGGTTAACTGGTATTCCTTCACTTTCCGCTCATCAAACCGGTAATATGCCAGCTTTTTTCCATCCGGCGACCATGCAAATGCCAGTGAGAACTCGAATTCCTCTTCATACACCCAGTCGGCAGCCCCGTTGATGATCTCATTGCTTTTCCCGTCGTCAGTAATCTGTAACTCTCCATGTGATCCGGGGTCACCGGAATTGCCGGAAATATCAGTGATGAAAAGGTTATTCTCCCTTACAAAGGCAATTTTCGATCCATCGGGGGAAAAGGTGGCGAGACGTTGCTTGCCATTTTTCGAGAGTGGAAAAAGCTTGTCTGTTTTGAGATCATAAACAAAATAATTGGCTTTTGATGATCTGCGATAAATGGGTTCATCATCGGTGGAGAAGAGTATTTTTGTTTCATCCGGACTGAATTCATAACCTGCCATCGGAATAGGCACCGTATCCCCATCAGGGATCAGCCGCTTAGCAAGGACGACGGTTCCGTAATACTTGCCGGTTTCATATTCATACAAGTTCAGGCTGTCCTTTTTCAACTGGCAGTAATGCTCCCCGTCGTTCATCGACTGCACACCCGGAAATCCCCTTGAAGCAAATTTCCGGTTTTTGTAAATATCTTCCAGTGAAATTTCCTTCTTATCATCCTGGGCAACACCCACCATATTGAAGGATAATGCAAACACTGACAGTAAAAAAATGATCGTTCTCCGGTTCATAAATAACGGGTATTGGTTAATTGGTTAATTTTGAAGGTCAAAATTAGATAATTATGCGAACGGCGGTGAAATTATTCGATGTACTTGAAGAAACACTCGACAAACTGGACGGTGACGGCCTGTTATTGGTTGCAGGAGATCCTCCTAACCCGATGACCATTGGATGGGGCACCATCGGACACATCTGGAACAAACTAATATTTACCGTGATGGTACGTCCGGTCCGTCACACCTTCAGTTTGATGGAATCTGCAAATTCTTTCACCCTGTGTATCCTGCCGGACAGTTTTCGCAAGGAGCTCCATATTTGCGGGACACAATCGGGCCGCGATATCAATAAGATTGAAACCTGCAATTTCAGCATTGAGAAAAATATTGGAACCGACGGTTTTTTTATTGGCGAGTCTGCAGTCCATTTCGAATGCAGGATCGTGCATAAACACCGGCTTGATCCGGCAACTTTGGACGCTGCTATCTCGAAGCGGTATTATCCTTCAAAGGATTTTCATATGGTGTATTATGGAGAAATTCTGGGAATTTACAGAAATACGTGACTGGCTAAGGGTGATTTGTGCAGGGAGAATGGCTGGCAATGAAATTCATTTACAGTGTCAGATTGATTAAAAAGATTTGATATCTTTGCAACCCCATGGGATGTTAGCTCAGTTGGTTTAGAGCATCGCCTTGACAGGGCGGGGGTCGTGGGTTCGAATCCCTCACATCCCACAAAAAAGCACTGATAATCAGTGCTTTTTTATTATTAATTGTCCTGTAATCGTGTAATTCTACCCGGATCAGGTTTTGTTGCTTCCAGAGACGCAAAATTTTGCGTCTCTACCGAACCACCATTTGTATTGTGGCGGATAATCGTCCCTGGGTCAGCTGGCCAATATAAATTCCGGGAACCACCGGATTCCCCTGGTTATCATGCCGGTCCCAGTCAACATGCGATATCCCTGCATTTTGGTATGCATCAACCAGGTTCCGTACAACTTTACCATTGAGGTCATAAATGGATATCCGGGCATGCCCGGCATATTCCAGGGAAAAATCCAGGGTTGTACTGGTGGTCAGCGGATTAGGGTAATTTGTAAGATGCAGGCCGGCTGCTCCCGATGACAGGGTTTCTGCAATTCCTACCGGGTTTGTAACCACATGAAGTACCGCAATGCCCCTGCTTAAACAGCTCATCCATAACTCATAACCATCCGGAACCTCCTTTACTTCCACATCCGGAATCTGGGCATGGGGTAATCCTCCGGCTTCAACCGGAAAAACACCAAACTGGGTTCCATCAAACCAGCATAATCCTATTCGTGTGGTATCTGTGCTTTGAAAATTCGTAAACCAGACGCGTCCATCGGGTGTATGTACCAGGGGTGTTATATTTTCGCCTTGTATTGCGCTATTTCCCGGAGTGTAAAACTGATACGCGTTATTGCCGGCATCCAGTCTGAATAACCCTTTGTTTGAACCTACCCACGCAATTCCATCCGGGGCAGGTATAACGGCTGTCAGAACATCACTCTGAGGATCAAGCTCCTGGAAATCATCAACTGTCTTCGTATAGTTAACATCACCGTCAGTTCTCAAAACCTCGTAGCCGGAACAAGCCCAAACCGTACCCGGCATTTCCACGTCTTTTCTAATATTAGCAGCTATTCCGGGAAACGGTATGTTAGTCCAGGTTTGGGTTGCATCAGAAAAGTATGACAGAGCTGAGTTTTCGCCCAAACTCCACAGCCGTCCCTGGGAATCTTCAGCAAGCCCTCTTGACTTTGAACTGGTATAATTCAATGAGCTGTAAGATACCCCATTCCAGCTTTGCAGGAAATTAAACATTGGGTTTACAACCACATTTCCATTTGATGGCCGGTAGCAGATCGCTTCCGCATTATCAGTCGGGAATGGGAATGGGAACCCTAAGCCATAGGTAAATTCATTAAACCCGGTCCAGTTGGTTCCGTCAAATTTCTGAAAGCCCCCTACGCCCGGTCCCGCATTGCCGGTGAGCCATACATCGCCTGTATTATCAATGGTTAAATCTTCTACAAAATAATCTATCTGGGACGAGTTTGTGATCCGGTGGCGCTGCCACAGACCTGTTGCGGCGTCGCGCTTTGCGGCACCTTCGACACCGGTAACCCAGATATTCCCGCTATCATCGATATCCAATGCATAACTGTAGGCCCCGGGGCGCCATATTCCTTTGCTTTGCCAGGCAGTACCTGTAAACTGAAAAACCTCATTGCTCAATCCGGTTATGAGGGCCTCATGATTCCCAAAGGCTTTAAAAGCCCAAATATCGGATATAACAGATGAAGGCTGCGAAGGAGTGATCCAGGTACCTTCCGGGGTCCTGTAATCAAGTGAAAAAGGATCTCCCGGAGCAGTAACTCGCAGCGCCCACAAATTTCCTTCTTCATCAATACAATCATTGCCCGGAAGTGCAACCACCTCGCCAGCAACATAATTTTGCGGTAATAATGTAAACAACTGGGTTTCACTGTCAAAGGTGATCATGGTATTCCAGCCTTCTCCATCAATCCAAACCATGTAGCCGCCGGCGGGTTTCTGCTGGATTGACACATGCTCGCAAAAACCAATCAGGTTTGGCCAGTTATTGGCAGTGGAACCATACCCCCAATATTGCCAGGCATTTGTTTGCGGGTTGAAGTGTACCAAACCTCCTCCTCCCCAGGTCACGGAATGTACCACGGCCCAAACCGAACCATCGGGTGCGATATCGATATCCATGGTCCTTCCTCCCGGATGCAAAGAGTTGTTTACACCCCAGAACATGAGGGAACTTCCCCCGATGGCCGGATCAAATTTGAGAATTCCCCGCCAGGTAGCCATCCAGAGGATGCCACCGGCGTCTTCAGCAATATCTGAAATTCGCGAGGACCCCACATCCGCGGTGCTTCCAATTACCGGGTATTCAACATTGGAATAATTAACCCACTGGTTTGACTGTTGTATATATTTTGAAAAGCCTCCCTCCTCCCAGCCCGGAGTATAAGCCGCAATGTATGGATCACCGTCATGATCTATCCAGAGCCCTTCGGCATAATCGCCTAAAATACCCGTGGTACCCGGGGTATAATATTTCCAGGAATACTGATATAATGGCTGGGAAAAAGAGATTTGGGAAACTGATAAGAGTAAAATAAGAACAATGGCGTTTTTCATAATTATTTTGAGTAATGGTTTTTGTAAATGATCATTTTCCTTGTTGTTAAAAAATCACCGGCCTGCATCCGGCAATAATAGACTCCATTCGTCAGACCTGCAGCATCAAGGCTCACTTCATAATTACCAGCTTTTTGGATTCCACCGGCAAGTTGAACCACTTCATCGCCCTGCATGTTGTATACCTTAAGAGAGACCATCCCATCCCTCGGAATAGAATAGCCCAATGTGGTCATTTGACTGAAAGGATTCGGAAAATTCTGCCCCAGCCGGTAATCTTGCGGCAGATTCATCGAAATCCCATCTGCTGAAGTAATCCCCATGCTGAATTGCCCTGTTGCAACAGGGCTGCCAATGTATGCAGCATCAATGGCACTCAGGGTCCATTGATAATTTCCGGATGGCAGCCCCGTAAGCAACCATTCAGTAACCGCACTTACATTCCCGGGTTCCGGAATGTGTCGCGAAGGATTCACAGGTACATTATCACGGAATATTTTTATTTCATAGGTCAACGCATTGCTGGCAGTATGGTCGTCGATACCCGGAAGCCATGACAAAAGCACCGAACTATCAGACAGCAGTGTGACTGATAAACCAGCAGGGGCCAAAGGGGCTGAATTTTGCCCGGGTGCATCATTCCGGTAAAGGTGCATCTGTGCTTCTACCAGTCCATTCCCCCCGGGAACAAAATACTGGCCTGCGATGAAATAATCAAGATCACCTTCTCCGTCTATGTCAAGCCATGAGAATGTGCCTCCGCGGTCTCCGGCGGCACGTGGTGAGGGCAGTTCGTTTCCTGAATCGGTAAAGATTCCGTTGGTATTGAAGTAAATCCTTGCCCTTCCTTCAATCTGTGTTCCGGAATTGTAATTACCCGATACAAGAATATCCATATCTCCGTCGGAGTCATAATCGGCCCAGGTTGCAGCCGTAAAGTCAAACCAGCCTTCGCTGTATGGATTTGAAATCACCTCCACGGGAATGTAATTTTCATTATCGTTCCGGTAAATCCGAAGTGCAATTGGAGTTAATGTTCCATTTGTTTCCTTCAGGTTACCTGCAACCATGATGTCGAGATCCCCATCCCCGTCATAATCTCCCCATTGTCCTTCGCCATGCTCTATGCTGAGAGAACCGAGAATATCCTCCCCGGTAAAATTACCGTTTCCGTCATTTCTGTACCGGCGGATAAAACCCTCATCAGTAAGGGGTGCAATGTTCATAAGCAGCAAATCGAGATCGCCGTCACTGTCATAATCAGCCCATGAACTCTGAGCATGCCAGGCCGGGGCGAAAACAGTGTCCGTTTCATTAAAAATCCATCCGCCGGTCGCGTTGGGTCCATCGTTTCGCATCAATGCGGTTCGGTAAGAAAACGTCGTGTAGTCCGGTACGGACGGGATCAGCAGGTCGAGGTCACCATCGTTGTCAAAATCGGCCCAGGTAATGGAGTGAAGATCAAAATCAGCCTGGCTGTTCTCTTCCATGTAACCAGGCAGATCGGTATCCGACAACACCAATACACTTGAATCGTTCCGGTAAATAACTGTACTGCCGTCTGTTCCCAGGGCAAGATCAAGATCCCCGTCGGCATCCACATCACCCCATGCCATATCTGAAGATCCTGCAGTAAGATTTCCCAATGGCACATCAATGTAGGTGAACTGCCATGAATCTGGTCCGGCAGGGCCTTCATTGCGCATCAGTACAAGTTTATCGGCCACACTGACATTGTAAACAACATAATAACCGAGAACCGCAATGTCGAGATCACCATCATTGTCGTAATCGGCCGGTGCAGTTGATATAACCCAGAAATCTTCATCCGGAGGGGTTATGAAGAGAGAATCGGGCGGGGTGACCTCGGTAAAATCGCCAAAGGCAGTATCGGGATTTTTCGCTTTCTGCTGTGCCAGGGCAGAGAACGATAAAATCCAGAATGCAAAACCAAGGGTTAACAACAGGTGCTTTTTCATTGTTTTACAAAATGAATCTCCTTGGGAGAGGTAAGGTTATCATCAGAAAGCCACATTTCTGAAGAAGTGAGTTTGAGAATCTTCCAGTCTTCACTGATTTCATCCATTTGCTTGTTTCCGGCTACCAGGATGTTCATTTTATTTTCAGGGGCTGAATTATGACCACTGTCATCGGGTTTCGTATTGGTCTGGGTCAGGTTCCAGGTACCAGAAAATACAGTGGAGGCAAGAGTAGCATCTAACGTGCCATTGCTGTTAAATTGAAAGTAGTAACCGGCCAGGTCACTTGTTTTATCAGTTCCGCGTTCAGTGAAAAAGTTCACTCTCCAGGAAGTAGAGACAACCATGGATTTTTGCTCGGCAACAGATGGTGCCGCCGGAGTTGCTGTGTCTGAATTTTTGGAGCAGGAAATAAAAAGAACTGCAAATATGGCTATCGAAATGAATTTTATTGTTTTCATATTGGAAATTTTAAATGTAATTAAGTAAAATTGATGATGCAAAGAAACAGCAACAGGAATCCCCGGCAAAACAAAAGTTGCCGAACGGGAATGTTTGGCACCTGAACGGGAATTTACAGAAGTATTTGGCACTTATTTACCGGCCAGCCATAGTTTGAAATCACCTGAACGTTCGGTGCTGGATATTGTTTCTATAGGGCTATTGGGGCGAAGGGTGATCTTGATGCGTGATTTTGACCAGGCGGTCATTTTGTCGATTGCATCGAAGCTGATGATAAACTGCCGGTTGATGCGAAACCATTTTTGCGGGTCCAGCTTTGAATCAAGTTCATCGAGGTTGAAGTCAACCGGATAGGTCACGTTGGTTTTCGTAGTCAGGAAAACAATCTTTTCTTCAGTGTGAAACCAGGCCACATCACTGATGTCGACAGGCTTCAGAATTTCGCCATACCGTATCAGGATGCGCTGTAACACTTCCGGGGTTCTTCGGGTAAGCGTTTCGGCAAGTTTGTTATAATCAATTGCAGGTACTTTGCTCCTGCTTACCCGTTTATATTTCTTTAACGCCTCGTTCAGAGCATCTCTGCTGATAGGTTTAAGCAGATAATCAATGCTGTTTACTTTAAATGCCTGGATTGCATACTGGTCATAGGCAGTGGTAAAGATGACCGGGCAAGTTACCTCTACTTCCCTGAATATTTCAAAACTCAGACCGTCCGCCAGTTGTATATCACACAACAACAGGTCTGGTTCCCCGTGAGACCTGAACCATTTTACGGCAGATTCGATGCTGTCAAGAACTCCCAGCATACTTGCATCCTGTTCGAGATCGGCCAGCATTTTTGTGAGATGCGTGGCCGTAGCCTGTTCGTCTTCAATGATAAGTACTTTCATTTGGGTATTGAATTAATGACCGGAAGAGTCACGGTAAATGAATTGCCTGTATTTTCGATCCCGATTTCCTTGTTAACCAGAAGCCGGTAACGGTTTTTGATGTTCTGCAACCCCATGCCGGTTGAATCTGTAACATTTCTTTTTACCTGGATAATATTGGTGATCACAATCTGCTCCGGACTGGCAGTGATCCTTACCGTAAGTGGTTTGTCGGATGATACTACATTGTGTTTTACCGCATTCTCAATAAGCATCTGAAGGGTCATCGGCGGGATGAAGGTCTGTAGCAACTTGCCGGGGATCTCCGTCACAAATTTTAAATTGGCCCCATACCGCTTCTTTTGAAGATAATAATAGTTGTCAGCAAGTAACAACTCCTCCTGCAGGGTTACTACAGGCTTATCATGGGATTCAAGTATGTTTCTGAAAAAAGCCGAGAGTTTCTGCACATAGTCAAGGGCCATCTCCTTGTCTTCATCAATTACTGCAGACAAGGTGCTGAAACTGTTGAACAGGAAGTGTGGATTCACCTGGTTTTTTAAGGTTTGAAGCTGGAACAGCAGTTTTTCCTTCTGCAGGGTTTCTTCGCGGATCAGCCTTCGTTCTCTCGTTCGCATGAATAAATAAATAAATCCCGCGGTAAAAATAATCGACAATCCAATGAACCAGTAAGTCAGCCAGAAGGGTTTTCTGATCACGAAATGGTAAGAAACAGCAGGTGCGTCCAAAAAATTTCCGGTCAATGAGGCCTTTACCCTGAATGTATATTCACCCGGGCTCAAACTCGAATATATCACCGACGAATTACGCGTCGGAATCCAATCGAGGTCATACCCTTCAAGCATTACCTGGTATTGAACCTGATCGGGTGAAAGGTACCACAAACCAATGAAATCGAAAGTGAAATGATTTTGGTTATGGGGAAACGAATGGGACTTCAGGGTGTCGGTCTCAGACAGGAACACTTTTACGCTGGCAAGTCGCATCAGCGGACTGTAGGGATGCAGAAACGCATCAGCCGACAGTTTGACAAGACCTTTGTCTGTGCCAATCCACACCAGGTCGTTGTTGCGGTCTGCTGATACGGCATTGAGGTTTGAATTTATCTGACCGATTCCATGTTCTTTCCCAATGAAACTGAATTTCTCGGTAATTGGTTCAAGAACATCAATTCCGCCGGGATGTACAATAAAGATCACGGGACTTGATGCGGCAGCCAACCCTGTAATATCCAGATCGCTCAGCCCATCCTTCAGGCTGAAAGTCCGGAACGACTTTCCGTCATAATGAAACAGCCCTTCATTGGAAGTAGTAAACCAAATATGGCCGTTTTGTTCCTGTGCAATGGAATATACGATTTTACTGTTTACGCCATCTTCACCCAAAAAATTCCTGAACCGGCCGTTCTCATAAACGGTAATACCCTTTCCGTCAGTAGCAAACCACAGTCTTTTTTTTGAGTCGGCAAAAACACTGTAAATAAAATTGTTTCCCAGCCCGCTGCCAACGCCAAATTTCTCGAACAATGGTTTAGATGTGGCTTTTTTGCCTGAACCCGGCATTTGGCATCGGGATGCCCCTCCCAGGGTAGCAAACCATATTTCATTATCAACCCCGGTTATTGACAATACATTGTTGTTGGAAAGTCCGTCTTTTTCAGTGTAAGTGATAATCTCTCCCGTAGCAGGATCCAGGTGGAAAAGCCCTTTATCGAAGGTGCCTGCCCAGATAAAACCATCCTGGTCTTCAAACAGACTGATAATGTGAATTCCGGGGTGAGTTTGACCGGAAATGAATTGTTCTGGAACATTTCCAACACTTCCCGGCCGGTAGCGGAATAACCCGCGATCATTGCTAAACCACACATTGCCTTTCCGGTCAGCCAAAACACTTTTAATTTGTGAGAATGCAGCGTTTTGTTCCGGCGACAGAAATTCAACTTTGTCCCCGGGTGTTCTTACCACCGCTTTGTCTGCAAGGAACCAAAGGTTGCTGTGTATATCCTGCAGGACTTTATGAAATTTCACATAATCATTTCCTCCGAACCTGGACCTGTTGACCCAGCCTCCGGAGGATTGAAGATCAACAGACATAATGCCCATGACACCCGAAGCCGCCCAAAGATGGTGCCCTGAAATAAGCAGGTCATTCACCGGTCCGGCAGGCACATCTTTTACCGCGGGGGGAATTTCTATCTTATGACTGCGAATGTCTATTTTACAAATCCCCCCATCCAGCATGCCAGCCCAAATGGCTTCCTTGCCCGAAAGTGCCAGCGACAGAACAATATTGTCCGGCAGACCGCTTTGAGCATTGAGGGTAACAACCTGCTTCTTTTCGTTTACCAGGCTGCACACAGAGATACCGCCATCTGTTCCGATCCATACCCTTCCGGAATGATCACCTACAATGGTATAAGTAAAATTATCTCCGAGACCATCCTCAGAGTCCACGTTGAACAAGCGATTGCGGCTCCAGCAGTAAGCACCCTCTCCATAGGTTGAAAACCAGATATTTCCATTAGAATCCTGCGCAATGCCGGTAATCCCGGCCGCCGGGTTCCCCTCCTCCGGATTAAACAGTTCAGGCTTGCCTAATCTGATTGTGACTATCGTACCCGTAGATGTCCCCGTCCAGATTGTTCCTGAAACATCCTCAAAGATAGCTGTATATGAAGCATCTTTCAGGCTGTCGGCAGCGGAGACCTGTATGTACCTGGTCCCGTCAAAGCGAAAAAGCCCGTTGGAGGTACCTAACCAGAAGAATCCTTGCCTGTCCTGGTAAAAGGTCTGCAATGTGGCATTGTTGATTTCACTGCCAACCGGCAATACCCCAAAGAAAGGCTCCTGTGAAAAAGCCGGCAACCATGCGGACCGGATAATAAGCCAGCAAAAAAAAAGAACGAGTGTGCAAATCCGTTTCCAGTTCATTTTCCGGACGGGTCAGATAATTTATACTCAGCTTCCACATCAATGCTGATTTCATTGGCGATTTTCTGGAAAACAATCCGGGGTATTTTGATGCTGTGATCTTCAAGCAGAATCGTAAAATGAGCTTTGACGATGAGTGTCCCGTTTTTTATTTGCAGAGAGCTTTTAATGATCCTTTCTTTTGAAACACCATGAATAATCAGGAACCCCTTGGCCCGGATGGTGTATTCGCCATCCCTGGAAAAATCGATCTGTTCAATAATCTTTCCCGCAAATGACGAAGCAGGATATTTGTCTCCCTGGATATAATTCTCATAAAAATGCTCCTGCTGCAGCTGGCTGTTGAATCCAAGGATAGTGTTATTGCTGACAGAAAAAGCGAATGTCCGGTTTGAGGCATTAATCATGCCCTGAAGTTTAAGTGACGATCCCCGGATTGATTCCATGGGGGCATCAGAGATAAAACTGATCGAACCCTTCCGGATAATGAAAATTTCATTTCCCTGCGAAAATGCTGAAATTAGCCTCAAAGATATGAAAGACAATAATACCAGTATTTTCATTAATGGTGCTTTTAACCGGGTAATAAAAACAAATATATGCATAATTTCTAAAAGGGGCCATTCGTTCCTTCACAAAAAGACCTACCTTTACCTCACAGATTAACTATTGCAAAACTCATGCTCCCATGAAAATCACATTCTATGGCGCTGCCGGAGGAGTTACCGGATCTGCCTGTTATTGTGAATCATCCAGTGCCCGCATCCTGATCGATTGCGGAATGTTCCAGGGCGGAAGACGTGATGAATCAAGAAATAAATCAGCTCCGCCGGTTAATTACAACACCCTGGATGCCATTGTACTTACCCACGCACACCTCGACCACTGCGGCCGGCTGCCTCATGCCGTAAGGGAAGGATACCGGGGGCCCATCTTCGGCACCCCTGCTACCCTCGACCTTGCTGCTCTTGTTCTAAGGGACTCGCTGAAAGTGCAAACCAGTGATCTTGACAAACTAAACCGCATGCTGTCACGGAATGGTAAATCAAAAATAAAACCTCCCTTTGAGGAAGCCGATGTGGAAGGGGCGATTTTTCAGATGAAGCCACTCACCTACCACCAGCCATTCCCGGTAGCCAAAGGGATGGAGATCACCGTGGGTGAAGCTGGCCATATCCTTGGATCAGGAAGCCTTAAACTGACAGTTGAAGAAGGCAGGCACCGGAAATCAGTAGTCTTTTCAGGCGATCTCGGCGCCAGAGGCATGCCCATCGTACGCGATCCGGAACCCTTCAGGCAAGCCGATATGGTCATCATGGAATCAACCTACGGCAACAGGGATCATAAACCACTTCAGGAAACCATCAATGAAGCCATTGGAATTATCAGGGAAGCATTGCATTCAAAGGGAAAAATCCTGGTACCTTCCTTCGCCATCGGTCGCACCCAGGACATCATTTATTATATTGAACAAGCCTTCCGGCAAGGCGGACTGCCCCGTTTCCCCATATATATTGACAGTCCAATGGCCATTGAAGCGTCGAGAATTTACATGAGTCACCCCGAACTGTTTGACAATGAAATGAAAGAATTCATGAGCAGCGGGGAACCTGAACGTGACAAAGGCTTTATTCATCCTACCCAGTCAGCAGAGGAATCAAAACACCTGAACGACGTACAGGGTCCGTGCATGATTATTGCCGGATCGGGCATGTGCAATGCCGGAAGGATCAAGCATCATTTACGTCATAATTTATGGAAATCCGAAACCTCCGTGCTCATTGTCGGTTATCAGGCCGAAGGCACACTGGGAAGGAAACTGGTGGATGGAAGTCAATCGGTGAACATTTTTGGAGAACGGATCCTTGTTCGTGCAAAGATTCATAAACTCGGCGGATTCAGCGCACATGCCGGCCAAACCGATTTATTGAAATGGTTCAATGCACTGGCTCCTGACAGGCCCAGGGTCGTCCTGACACACGGCGAAGAAAAAGCCAGGATACCGCTTGCTGAAATCATCCGCAACCAGTATGGTTTGACACCATTTTTACCACAATTTGGAGAGAGTATTGAACTTTAACACCACACCCTGAAATGCCTTCATCAAGAAGGGAAACCCTTTCTCCCCTTCTCCTTGAGGAGAAGGGGTCAGGGGGATGAGGTATTTTTAAATAAACCAACAACCAATTCTATGCAAAACACCTTCCGCCGTACAAAAATCGTAGCCACCATAGGCCCGGCAAGCAGTTCACCGGAAATGATCAGGCAACTCATTGAAGCAGGGATGGACGTTGCCCGGCTTAACTTTTCTCATGGCAAATATGAAGATCACGCAGAAGTGATCAAACACCTGCGCAAAATCTCCGACGAGTTGAACAAACCTGTCACCATTTTGCAGGATCTGCAGGGGCCGAAAATCAGGGTAGGGCAACTGCCAGGCGGGAAAATTGAGATCAAAAAGGGGGAGATCATCAACCTGCTTCCCCAGGAAGAATATAAATCTGAACCTGGTACAATTCCAATCGATTATCCTTATGTCGCCGAGGAGGCCAAACCAGGCATGCAGGTGCTGCTGGCAGACGGGCTGTTCGAACTCGAAGTGACAGAGATAAAAGGGAATGACGTGCTTTGCCGGGTTGTGGAGGGCGGTTGCCTCACCGATCACAAAGGGGTCAATTTCCCGAATCTGAACCTGCGGCTTCCTTCGCTGACTGAAAAAGACCTCCGGGACCTGGATTTCGGACTTTCGCAGGATGTTGACTGGGTTTCGCTCAGTTTTGTCAGGTCTGCCGGGGATGTAATCACCCTGAGGAACCTGATCACTGAAAAAGGTTTCCGTAAACCCATCATTGCGAAGATCGAGAAACCACAGGCGATCGAGCACCTGGAAGAGATTATTGAGGCCGTAACCGGAATCATGGTTGCCCGTGGAGATCTTGGCGTGGAGATGAGCCCCGACAAGGTTCCCATGCTTCAGAAGCGGATCATTGAATTATGCAACCGGAGTGGGAAAACCGTAATCACAGCCACCCAGATGCTCGAAAGCATGATCCACGAGCCACGGCCTACCCGTGCTGAAGCCAGCGATGTGGCCAATGCCATTATCGATGGCACGGATGCCATCATGCTTTCAGGAGAAACTGCTATGGGCGATTACCCGGTGAAAGCCGTTGAAATGATGGTAAAAATTGCCCTGGATGTTGAATCACAGATTACATTCAAAACGTACCCTCCGGCCGAACATTCAGATATTGTGGCACTAAGCCGGGCTACCCACCAGATGGCAGAAGTGATAAAACCAGTTTGCATTGTTGATCTGACCACGAGCGGAAGGAGCGCACAATTTATTGCTGCCGAAAGGCCAACTGCCCCGGTGTTTGCTTTCACCACACACCTGCAAGTGTATCATGCCCTGAATCTGCTCTGGGGTATCAAACCGATTCTGATAACCGACCATCCCGACACATTTGAAGAAATGACGGTTATTGTTGAAAATAACCTGTTAAACCGAAAACTGGCTAAAACCGGCGATAAAATCCTGGTAATGGGTGGAATCCCTGCCCATGAATCGGGAGGAACCAATTTTATCAAAGTCCATACGATTCGCTGACAAGAGTCAGGCACACAACTTCAAAAAAGTTAATCGCCAAATTTATAGCTGATCCCCGCATTGAGGATGGAATTCGTGCCAACGCCGAATTCTCCAAAAAAGGCGAGCGAACGTCCTACACGAAATCCCAGCAGCGTTAACTGCGCGGCAGGAAGCAATTTCTGCCCTTTTTCGGTACCTGAATTGGTATATGTTTTTTCATAATAATCCATGGTGACCCCCATCCCGATGCCGGAGTACATGCTGAATGTGGGTGTATTGATGTAGCGGAACCGCACATTGGCGATTCCCTGCCACAGGTTGTCGGTCATTTCACCCGTAGAAACAACAGGTTCCGGATCATAATAATAATAATAGTTTTGCTCCGTACGTCCGATTTTGGTATAACTCATCTGAAAACCCACTGCGATCACTTTATTGATGGAACGGGAAAACCCAACTAAAAACGTACCGGACAATGTATTTGCTTCAAAGCCCTCATTATCGACAAAATAGAACACAGTACCAGTACCATAGGAGATATAAAAGTCGTTAAAAAGGCTGGTTTGATCCTTTTTCTCCTTTTTGGGAGATTCAGATGAATTCTGTGCTGACATGCCTCCATTGCAGGCAATCAACAATATCATCATACTACCGATAAACTTTTTCATGATATCCTGATTTTTACTGTGCTTACTTTTCAACTACAGGTAAAGGCAAAGGTAAGCCGCATCTGATGCAATGCGCAGCCTGAATTTCTTATCTTTCGGTACAATGAACATGTCAAATGGCTTGTATTCCTTCCATTCCGGATCATCAGGGAGTTGCACCACCATGACACCAGAAATCACGGTCATGTGCTCCACTGTGGATGTGCCGAATTCATATTCACCGGGGGCCATGACTCCCATGGTTGCAGGTCCGTTTGCAGTTGCAAATGCGATTGATTTCACCTTGCCGTCAAAGTATTCATTCGTTTTAAACATGGGTATGGGTTTTTGTTTTCAAAATTACAAACAATTCACATCTGTTATGAAGATAACACAGAATTAATCTTTTAAGTATATTTTGCCGGAAGGTTTCTTAAAGGGTACCCCAATTCCGTAACGATCCCTGATGCATAAAGGTTGATATAATATATGGTATCCTCATGAATCGGGTACTTCTCATTCCGTGTGGGAGGATTATTTGACAGATAGGCCTCAAAAGCAGGTACCGCCTCTTCAAAACCAGCCATGCCAAAGGATTGGTATATTTTTCTCAGTCCGCCGATCTGATCCCTGACAAAATCCTCCATTTTCACCTCATAAATGAAGGGAGTATTCTTTTTCTTCTTATTTTCCAGGTAAATATTGAGGGCAATGGAATAAAACCTGGCTACATTTTTCCGTGAAAAATTCTCAGGCACTTCCTGTAATTTAATGCTGTTAAAAATTGCAAGAATAAAATTAAACAAAGACTCCACAACTACATAAGGATCACGGTAAATAAACACAAATCCTGCTCCCGGAAAAAGTTCATTCAGAAGCTCTATCCTGGGAATATTCTGCGGATTTTTACTGATATACCTTTCTCCTTTCGTGTTTAAAAGGGATTTTACCACCAGCTGGCGGTATTCCTTTTTCCAGCGCGCCAGACCATCGGTAGGCAAAGAACCGGGTTGATAGTCATGATCAATGAACCAGTCAAATGCCGAAGGGAAAACAAAAAAATTATATACACTGTGCAACTGCAGGTTTGAAAGGGCAAACTCCTCCTCCTGCGGAAAGCGCATATCCATCGAAACATTGTCGAATGGTCGTTTATCCGGAACCAGCATGTTGATAAACGGGCCAAGCCAGCTTTTTTGGGTAAGCACACAATGAGGGAACACGGTATGCAGGGTAGTGGTATATCCTGCTTTGGGGTCCTGGCAAAGCAGATTATGCAGTAAAGTAGTGCCGCTCCGCATAAAACCGACAATAAAAACAGGCGGTTGCTTGATATGAAAACTATTGATCCGCCTGCGCCATAATACCTTTTCTATCCAGTTTAACGGAGTGAAGATAAAAGCAACCAAAACGGTAAGGGCTGCTCTGAAATAATATTTGCGCCCGACTTGGTGCACTTTAAGCAAACTGAAGATGTTTCCCAATGAACTTCCGGCAAGAGAGGATACCGGATAAATAAATTTTTTTCTGCGCATAATGATTCAATGAATGATCCTTTAATCAATCATGTAATTAAATAAATAATTTTCCTGCTGATGAACAAGCCAAAGGGCATTCATAGTGCAAAGTAAGAGAATATTTTCAACAACAATCGCTTTAAAATGGGTTATTGTTATATTTCTCATTAAGAAAGTTTATTTTTGCAAACTTGACAATTCAACTCATTTATCATTAAAATCAATAAATATGAAAAAACACTTACTGTTTTTTGCTGCATTAGTTTTTCTGCCGTTATTCATGATGGCCCAGTCAGTTGAGGTAACACCTTTTGGCGGTTACGTTTTTGGCGGAACCATGAATGGTGATTATGGCGAAGTACACATTGATGACAATGCACAGTACGGAGGGATGATCAGTTTTGCGGTAAGCCGGGTGATGGATGTTGACCTGATCTATAACCGGTCGGATACCAAGGCACATGTTGATTATTACAACTACGGTGGGTATGTACAGCCATCCTTAGATGTACCCCTGAGTATCAATTATATGCAGATCGGGTTTACCAAGAATTTCAGGATTAACCCCAAGGTATCCCCTTTTGTGGGGTTCAACCTGGGTGCCTGTGATTTTGCACCAAAAGAAGATTATTCCGATGCCTGGTTTTTCTCTGTGGGTTTCAATGCAGGAGCTAAAGTCTATTTTGCCAAAAGGATCGGGCTTCGCCTCCAGGCACAGGGATATATACCTGTCCAGGGAACTGCCTTTTCGATGTTTGTCGGAACAAGTGGCTCCAGTGCAGGGGTTTCTGTTTACTCAACCCTGTTTCAGTTCGGGTTTACGGGCGGTTTGATTTTCCGTCTTGGTAACGTTGAATAGGATTGAGAGTTTTTTTTATCGCAACGGCGCAAAGACGCGAAAAATAAAATAACATTAAATAACAAATAAATAGCGCATATGAAAACAAAACTTGGTTTATTATTCCTGGGAATGGGGCTTATGTTTACCATTTCCTGTACAAAGTACCCTCCCCAATCAGACCGGTTGCTTGAGGATCTTGCTGTGATTACCCAATACAATACCAAGGCGGTGTTTACCGACTACACAACCTATTACATTTACGACACCATTACGAAAATTACAGACATTGGCGCATCAACGATTAGCGCTTCAGATGCGGCACCAGCAATTCAAGCCATTGTAAAGAACATGAATGCCAGGGGCTATGAACAGCATACCAACGTTACTGACAATGTGGATATGAGGATCAGGGTCATCTACTATGAAAATACCACCGTATATACCTATTCTTATTACTGGTATGGCGGGTATTACCCTTATTACCCTTATTATCCCGTTTATTACTCTTCCTACACCACCGGACTGGCTGACATTGAATTGGCCGACATGACCGCTGCAAACATAGTGAATAACCAGGTGCCTATTCTCTGGAGTGCCGGCATCAGGGGCTTGCTCACAGGGAGCCATACGACCTCTGAAATTACCGGAAGGATCGATCAGGCCTTCATACAAACACCGCAGTTAACCAGGAATAAGTAAGGAACCACCTTAAAAGAAACAACAATGAAAAAGATACTTTTAATTCTGACAATTTTTGCATGCATGGCCGGTGTGGCACAGGCACAGGACAATCCACCTGCATCTATGGGTTTTACTCCCAGTTCATACTATACCTTTTCGTGGAACACCACATTTACCATGGGTGATTTCAACAAATGGGTGGGTAATGCAAGCCCGGCCGGCTTCGACATGGGTGGCCGCTACTTTTTAAACAAGGGGCTGAATGTAGGCTGGAATATAAGCTGGCAGCGGGTCAGCCAGATTTATTCCGACCAAACCTATACAATTCCTGATAAAGGGATTGCCATCAATGCTGAAAACTACCGTTTTACCTGGATGGTTCCCTTCCAGGGTGTAGTGGCCTACAATCTGATGCCTGATAAAATGGTCTCTCCCTATATCAGCCTGGGTATTGGCGGCGATTATATGGAGCATCACCTGATGATCCAGGAGTATGATATTTACAAAACACGTTGGGATTTTTCCCTTACCCCTGAGATCGGGGCGTTGCTTAAATTCGGAAATTATTCCAGCTGGGGGGCGCTTGTGGCATTCAATTACAAATGGACAACCAACCAGATTGAACTCTACGAAACGACCTCGAAAAATCTGCAGATGCTGAACCTGAAAGTCGGACTGGCAATGATTATCAGGTAGAGAATTCCTATTTCAGAAGGCTTAACCCGAAAATCTGCCGGAGATATTCCTATTTACACATAGGATATTTCCGGCAGATTTTTTATTTTTGACAAAAAATGATAATGATTAAGCACATTCGTACCAGTAAATATTAATTGCTGTATTTTTGATTCTCAAGGACCCCTCCCCGGCCCTCCCCTTGAATGGGAGGGAGCAGGTTTGTCGATGATTTTAAAAATAGAGGATATGACAATCATGTGGATAAGGAAATTGAGAATATCTAGTATGATCACCTGGTAAAGGGCCTCCCTCCCCTACAAGGGGAGGGCCGGGGAGGGGTCCTGTTGCGGGCGAAAAGTTATTATCATGCTTACTGGTACGAAAGTGCTTAATCATTAAAAAGATTAACAATTTTTTAAGATCTTGAATTAATTTTACCGGAACTAACAATTTAAAATATGACACAAAGTAAGATTCTTCTCCTTGCAATGGTTTTGGTGATTCCATTTGGAGTATTTTCACAGAATAAGGATTCACTTCACCCTGTATTGAAACCCGTTCACAAAAACGTAATCAAATTCAATCCGACCCCGATGTTGCTTTGGAGCAATAAAAATGTGACTTTCAGCTATGAGCGTTTACTGGGCCCGAAACAATCTATATGTTTTTCTGCAGGTTACCTGGAGTTTCCCAGCCTGTTCAAGGATACGATTGCAAGTATTATGGCAATTACCAGCCGGGAGAAATATGGCATCAATCTTGCCACGGAATACAGGTTTTATCTTTCAAAACGCAATTCCCGCCCTGCTCCCGATGGGGTTTACCTGGCTCCATTCGCCAGTTATTACGGATATCGCTTTAACAACAATGTAAACCTGTTGTATACCGGTATCGACAGTGCAGGAGCCGTGAAAGGAAATTTTTATATTTTCAATATGGGCCTTGAACTGGGCTATCAGTTTGTATTTTGGAAAAGATTTACCGTCGACATGGTATTGATCGGACCTGCAATAAGCTATTATGGAGGTGGGGTGGATATTACAGGAAATCTTAACTTCGAGCAACTTAAGGAAATCAATGAAGACCTTTACAACAAACTGAAAGAAAAATACCCGATGATCGGGGATTATGTCGTAAATAAATCATTCAAGCAAAACGGCAAATTAGATCTCTTTTCGGTTGGTTTCCGTTACCTGTTTCAGCTGGGATTTCACTTTTAATGAATGCTCCATTCTTCGACTCCCAACCCTTGATTCTTACTAAAATCCCTGCCCGATCCCAATGTAAAAACCATAATCCCGTCTGGCTATGGCAGTCCCAAGCCGCAACCTGATATTTTGAGAAGGAATAATATTTAAATAGAGGTTCACCCCGCCATAGTGCAGCCAGGCTGATTTCCCAAAATCTGCGTATGTTGCGAATACCTTCCCTGTTCCGGCATATCCTCCACAGGAGATAAATTTCCATATTTCATACCGTAATTCCGCCTGTACGGTAGCCTCCGAATTGTTCACATATTTACCACGGGTATATCCGGTTACACCATCACCCTGCCCATAAGTGGCATAACGCAAATAGGGCAGGTTTCCCCACCCTGTTTGTGCATACACATGCCAGGCCAGAATGAGTTTCTTACTGTTGCGCAAAAGGCAGTGATACCCGTTAAACCAACCTGCCAGGACACCATAGTCGCTGGAACTGAAAAACAAATCGTTCGACGACTGAAAACTAAGGGCTGCATAATACCCCTTTACCGACCAGAAAATATTGTCGCGGTTGTCCCAGATGAATGCAGGAATAAAAACACTTTCAGACAGGTCTCCCGTTTGCACACCGGATTGTGCCAGTTTTTCATTGCTAAGCGAATCTGTTCCCTCAAGATTCGAACGATAATAACGGTACTCCAATCCACCGTACAATCCTTTGTAAATTTTCCTGAAACAGATCACCGCCACATCACCCCCCTTTTGTGTTGTCCACACATAATTTGTATCGTTATTGTTGATGATGCTCGTATCACGACCAATCCCAAAAAACTTCAATTGCATGTTTCCAACTCCGGCTGAAATATACGCACGCCACTTATTCTGGTTCCAGTAAAAACTCTGCTTTACAGCTGTAATCCAGCTTCCGTAAAAATCAAAATACACCATCAGTGCCGAAGAAGACGGCGGAGACAATGAATCGTTTCTATTTAATTTATATACGATCATTGGCAAAATAACAAAACCTAATTTCTGAGATGTACCTGTTACCGGCCCCGGGACAATAGTAAAACTGGCATTTTTATTGATCTTCTTCAAGGTATGTTCAACGAATACAATGGTGTCATGCGCAATGATGGGGTTCTGACTTTTTCCATCCCCAAAAATCCCGAAAAGAAAAATAATGATTATTACCTGCCGCATGAATCGTTGAATGAATTGCAAATGTATTAAAAACAGGATTTAAAAAAATGATTTGACATTCCTCATGAATTCATAATTTAGTTAAATTGGCACTCTGTTAGGACCCTGATACATCATGACACAAAAGATACTGCTATATATTCTCCTCAGCATGTTTTTGCTGAATATTCATGGAACAGCAAGCGCTCAAAATGGCAAGGCCGGCAATGATACACTGCACCCTGCTGATACTGCAAAACACCATCTTAAGGGAGCAGTAGTCGCCCCGTTTGGCACTGCTATCTTTAATATATACACTAAAATAGGTGCCTTTTCACCCGAAGAAAGAGCCAAAGCTACTGAACAAAAATTAAAAGATCTTGCCAGCGATCCTTTTTTCAAGGGCGACTCGATAAAACTATTTGAGGGAGAACTCACGTATGATGTGATGTACGGTGAAATGGTGATCACGTCCATTGATCAGGCTGACGCCAATGCCGAAGGAACTACAAAGGAACTTGTCGCCAAAGCACGGAGAGCAAAGATAATCTATGCCATTCAACAATACCGTACTGTGACAACTGTTGGGGCTATTATGAAAAATGCAGCTATTTCCTTTGGGATACTGATCTTACTGATTTCTGTCATTACCCTGATTAACAGATTGTTCAGACGAATAACCGCCAAAGCGGATCAATGGCAGGACAAGTTCATGAAACGGTTGAAGCTGAAAGACTATGAGTTTTTTAACCGCCACAGGCAGCTGGCAATCCTGATGTTCATGTTAAAAACTCTCAAATGGACACTGATCCTGATTCTGTTGGTCATCAACCTGCTGGCAATTTTCTACTTACTTCCATGGACTAAATCATTCAGCATCGCCATTCTGGGGTTCGTGATCACACCATTGAAAAACATTATTTCAAATTTCTGGGATTATACACCAAACCTGATCACAATAATTGTGATACTTGTTTTTGCCAGGCTCATCATCAAGCTGTTTAAATTCCTGAGCAATGAAGTGGAGAAGGAGACCCTGAGAATTCCCGGATTTTATTCCGATTGGGCTCTGCCTACTTTCAACATTGTAAGAGTATTGATTATCGCGTTTACACTGGTGGCCATCTGGCCCTTCCTGCCGGGTTCCGGTTCCCAGGTTTTCCAGGGTGTTTCTGTTTTCTTCGGTTTGGTTTTTTCACTTACCTCGGCGAGTGCGCTTTCCAACTTCATTGCAGGTCTGACAATTACATACACCCGTTCATTCAAACTGGGCGACCGGGTGAAAATCGGAGACGTTACAGGCGATATCATTGAAAAGTCAATGCTTGTAACCAAAATAAAGACCATTAAAAATGAGGAGATCACCGTGCCGAATACAAAAATCATGAATACGGAAGTGATCAACTACAGCACCTGTGCGCCGACTGACGGGCTCATCATTCACACTACCGTGACCATCGGGTATGATGCCCCATGGCGCCAGATACACCAACTCCTGATCGAAGCAGCCCTGAATACAAAGCTGATTCTGAAAACACCGGCGCCTTTTATTCTGCAAACCGCCCTGAACGACTTTTATATCAGTTACCAGCTGAATGCATATACCCGATCTCCCAATGAAATGGCCGTCATTTTTTCCCAGCTGCACCAAAACATCCAGGATACCTTTAACAACGCAGGGGTAGAGATCATGTCGCCGCATTATAAATCGATCCGTGATGGCAATACCATCGCCATACCTGAAGAATACAGGGCAAAAGATTACACCCCCTCAACCTTCAGAGTAGAGAAATTGTGATGTTATCCCGCCAGAAAATCTACATATTTAACACCTGTTTCAGGATTTTATATCCTGAAGTGCTGGCCCTCAGCTTCGCTCCGTTCTTGGTAAGAACGGCATAATTCTCTTTATCGTAATACTCAATGCGGTCAATAAACCGGGCATTGACGATGTACGAGCGGTGAATGCGAATAAACTGCGCGGGATCCAGATGAGTTTCAAAGTACTTCATCGTTTTCTCCTTCAGGTGCTTTGCATCTTTTGTATGCAGCATCACGTAATCGCCCTCCGCCTCCAGGTAAATAATGTCATCAATAGGCACAACACTTACTTTGTGGCGTGATTTTACTGCAATCCGCTGAAGATACTCAGGATTCTCTTCCAGCGTCTTTACAAGGTTTTGAACCGGATCGGATGCTTTGTTCCCACTCCCGGCCTGGGCAAGGGCCTTTTGAACTGCCTGTGTAAACCTCTCCTTTGAATAGGGTTTTAAAAGATAATCAATGGCATTCATTTCGAATGCTTTGATCGCGTATTGATCGTAGGCAGTACTGAAGATGATCAGGGGAGGCTGGTCCAGCAAATCAAGCAACTCGAGCCCGGTAAGCTTTGGCATCTGAACATCAAGAAATACAAGGTCAGGCTTTAAATCCTGTATCGCCTTCAATCCGCTGAACCCATCACTGAATTCGCCGAGGATTTCAATTTCCGAAAAATCTTTCAGATAGAACTTTACAACATCCCTTGCGGGCTGTTCATCGTCGATCAAAATAGCACGTAATGGCATAACATAAAATTTATTACTTTGTCACTTTGTCACCTTGTCACCTTGTCACTCCCCTCCCCTGCCATTTTACCCACCGTATTGGGAAGACTCAAAAATACGGAGAATCGTGTTCCCTCAACCACAGTGCGCAAAAGTTTGTCGTTTTTGTACAACAATCGCAATCGTTCCCGGATATTATTCAACCCGATCCCGGTTCCTTTACGGGGGTGGGCATTGGGATCGAAATCGTTTACAATGCAAATTTCAAGATAACCTTCCTTATACTTACAATCCATTTCAATACTCACCTGTTCGGTACTTTCATAAACCCCGTGTTTAATGGCATTTTCAAACAATGGTTGCAACAACATGACCGGAATCTGGTGCATACGGCAGGAACCATCGAGGTTGAATGTAAATAACAGTTTGTCCCCGAAACGAACCTTTTCAATCTCCAGGTAGCGCCGGATGTTGGCCATTTCAGTTTCCAGGGTAGTGAAACTCGTGGCATTGTTTGACACGGAATACCTGAGAAAATCAGATAATTTGATAACCATCTCCCGCGCCTTTTCAGGGTTGGTAATGGTGAGTGAACTGATAGAATTGAGGCTGTTAAACAGGAAATGCGGATTGATCTGCGATTTAAGCATATTAAGTTCAGTCTCTTTCAGCACCATGCGCAAACGGGATTCCACCTTTACCTTCTCTTGCAGGTTGATATAATAGATAAACAGGTAATACGCCAGTGCAATCACAATATAAAAGATAATCCCACTGATGATTTTGTTGGGGATGGAGACCATGAGCAGGTCCATATACACTTTATTCGAACTGAAAATGGTGCTGAGGATGGTGTACGAGACACCGTTCCAAACCACCAGGGTAAGGGTAAGAAACGACAAATGATTGAATACCACATTCCAGATATTCTTCTGATCAGGGATGCTGTACCTTACAATAAACCACATGGAGATGCCGGCACCTGAAAAAAGCCCGTTAAACACAAGACTGTCAGCAAGCGATACTTCAACCGGGAAAAAATAGATAAAATAAAAAATGGAAAAGTGGACCCCCGCAATAAGGGCCCACAAACCAAAATAAACGGAAACGGATCTTTTATTCAGAAAAACCGGGTGTTGCATACTCCTCAGGTTTTAGTTCAGTAACTCTTTATTTCCCCACCGCCAAATATGGTACTTCCTTTAATGATGAGCATTCGTGACGGATCGGGGCTTTCTTTTACATAAGATCTTTTATCAGCGAATCCGCCCATGATGGAGGTCATTTTCAGCTGGATCTTCCAGTCGGCCGGAACAATGAGGGTCACCCCCCCGAAAATCGTATTCACCTCCAGTTCGCTGATCCCTTCGGCAAGTGTAGCCTGGGTGAGATCCACTTCTGATCCGCCAAACACACAATTGATATGGCCGCCACGAAACTCCTGGTGCATTACGCGTTGCTTTCCTCCGCTGAAAATATTTTCCTC
The DNA here is from genome assembly GCA_964628215.1 of uncultured Draconibacterium sp. Taxonomy (GTDB): domain Bacteria; phylum Bacteroidota; class Bacteroidia; order Bacteroidales; family FEN-979; genus CAIVAT01. Next base: position 769 of record CAZVNF010000028.1, on the reverse strand, counting down.
ATGGATGAATCCTTCACTCATGTTTTGATTATTCATTCGCTGGGCGCGCATTTGCCAGAGGTTCCCCGGTGAGCGTTTTACCAGGATAAGTACCCCGATTACTATCAGGATCAGCGGCCATCCGAGATGCATGACATTAAATGATAACTCAAAGATCCGCGAAAGGAGAAAAACACCTCCAATCAGGATGAGGATGGTTCCGGGTGTCCGGCTTTCGCTGCTGAAAAAACTTACAATGCCGATGGCTATCAGCAACATCGGCCAGGAGAAAAGGAGATGCCGGATTTCAAATGGTAAAAATCCGGTTTTATCAATCAGCAATAAAACACCTGCGAAAATAACAATAACGCCAAGAGCGTACTTTTTTCTTTGCTGACCTTCGTAGTTTTTAACTTCGTTCGGTTCCATGGCTTTGTGTTTAAAAACAGTTAATATTTTGATGCAGCAAAAATAGGTCTGATTACCAGGCTGGCAAACGCTAAATCGACAGAAGGCGGGAAATTCCCGATAAACACATATTAATACAACTCCAGGTATTCACAGGTATTTCCTGTAAAAGTAAGAAACTTTTCAAAATCAGGAAAGGAGATCACCAGTGAAGCAGTATTTACACAAGGATGGAAACTGATTTTTGCTGAATTACGGAGATTGTTATCCAGGAAAAGGTGGACATGTTGACCGTGGTCATTTACAAGTCCGAAAGGAGAGACAGATCCCGGTGACAATCCAAGGTACTTGTTCATGCGTTCAGGTGAGGCAAAACTGAGTT
>CAZVNF010000027.1:3498-29000 GCA_964628215.1 uncultured Draconibacterium sp. | reverse complement strand
ATGAATGTAAGCAATGTAAGCAATGTAAGCAATGTAAGCAATGTAAGCAATGTAAACAATGTAAACAATGTGAACAATTGTAATAATTGGAGAATTGTTGAATTAATATTGATTTGAATGACTTATTAACTGTTCACCAATTTAATAATTCCGCCTCCCAGCACCACATCTCCATCATAAAAAACAGCAGATTGCCCCGGGGTAATGGCATCATTCGGATGGAAGAAAGTGACCTTCACCTCTCCATTATCCATCGGTTCGATATGTGCCTCACGTTCTTTTTGGGCCGACCGTATCTTTGCGGTACAGTCCATTGGCTGAGTCAAGCCGGATAAGGCCACCCAGTTCATGTCATTGACAACGAATGACACATTGTATGTTTCCTCTCTCACACCAACAATTACCGTATTTTCCTCTTTATTCAGTCCGATCACGTAAAGCGGTTCAGAATGAGCTATGCCCAACCCTTTTCGCTGGCCAATGGTATAATTCCAAATCCCAAGGTGATGACCAAGTATCCTGCCATGCGAATCAACTATATTTCCGGGAGCATCCTCCACGTCCAGCAGGTCTTTATAATCACCGCTGTAAAAATCCTGGCTCTCTTCTATGTCTTCGACTGTGATGCCAACTTTACGGGCAAGTTCTTTAATATCAGGTTTATGAAACTGTCCGATCGGGAGCATGGCACAGGATAATTGATCCTGCGACAACCGGTGAATAAAGTAGGTTTGGTCTTTTTTCAGGTCGGCTGCTTTTTTCAACACGTATCGTTGATATTTCCCGCTGAATTCAACAGATGCATAATGTCCTGTGGCAAAAAAATCGAAATCAATACCACTTTTTCTTGCCATAGTGGGCAGCATGCCGAACTTGATCAGCTGGTTGCATTGAATGCATGGGTTGGGTGTACGGCCGGCAAGGTATTCAGATTTAAAATAATCGAGTACTGCTTGCTTATACTCCGCCGAACAGTTGAATACATGATAGGGGATATCAAGTTTTTTTGCAACTTCACGGGCTCCATGAATCTCCTCTTCCTCATCGGAGCCATAGCATGCATGCTTACCTGTTGATTTATACTGACCGTCCCAGATTGCCATGGTGACACCGATTACATCGTAGCCCTGCTCCTTCAGAAGATAAGCCGCCACTGATGAATCAACACCTCCGCTCAAACCCACGATTACGGTTGGTTTCTTTGTCAAAATATCAGGAATTTTAAATAAATGAAAACGGATGCAAAGTTAGACATTATTTGGATTCAGGCACTTTGAACTGTTCGCCTGTATTTTCGATCATCTTCCGCTCCCAATCCTTGCCATAGCCTGGCTGCAGTGGTTTTTTAGGAACACCTTTATCATTGCCATTATCGAGTAAGATGAACCCTTCTGTTTGTTTCACATTTCCATCAATATATTTCATAAACAGGTAATGATAGAAGTCATTCCAGTTCGACACAAGCATATTCCCGGTATACACAGAATAATCTGTAAGATAATCACATCCTGCAGAAGGGTTATCTCTGTATAACAGTTCTGCTTTCGCATCCACAATTTCCGATTCCCTTATCAGGCGGGTTTCCAGCTTCACCTGGTATTTTTCCACCTCCGGGTGGATCAGGTTGTACCTTGAATAGGCCCAGTTATTCACCTGGCTGAAGGCCCAGAAGGCGGAACTTTCCGACCACTGAATCATGGAGCCATTGCCTTTCCGGTAACTCATGGGAATCTCCTTAATTCCACAATACATCGGGGCATAAACACAGCCATCGGCATCATCCACTCCAAACCAGAATATCCCGCCAATTGGTGCAGGAAGCCAGCTTCTTGATTGTGCCACAAAGCTGTACCCGGTTTGCTGGGTGGCAATGGCGCGTTCATTCAGATACAACACACTGTCAACAGTAAATTCCATCGGACGCCAGCGGTATGGAAGATGAAACGGACCAGCCCCCAGATCGTTACGCATATCCAGGGGAGTATCTTCATAATGATCGCGCATTGCAGCCATCACTTGTGCCAGAGATACGAGTGAATCGGGTTTTACCCACAGAGGCAGTCGATTGGAAGCATATCCGTTCGGGTTCGCGGTACCATCACTAAGCTGGTTTTCCTTCGAAAACTGTCCGAGAGCATACCTGGTATACTCCGGGTTATCACGCACTGATTTATTTATCTTTCTGAAAAACGACCATACCCTGGCATCGCAAAAGCGGGCACCTCCGAAATTCAGGGGATTGTAAACATCTGAGAAACTGAAATCGGGGTCTTTGCCCTGGTAAAAACCATGGGACTTTGCAAAACTGATAACATCTTTTGAGTGATAAACACTTTGCTTCAGGTCATTCCAGTTATTGGTTTTCTGAAACGGGAAGGTGGTAATCCTGGCCTGGTTGGCATGCCCGCTCACATATCCGTCGGGGATGAGCCTTGCAACCCAAACTGCACCCTTTTCATACTTTCCCTTGCCGATGATTTCCATGATCCATGCTTCATTGGCGTCGGAAATGGAAAATGATTCACCTCCTGAAGCGTACCCGTATTTCTCAACAAGTTCGGTCATCACCCGGATCATTTCACGGGCCGATTTCGACCGCTGAAGACCGATCTTCATCAGTGAACCATAATCGGGAATTGCGCCCGGCTGACTGGCCAGGGAATCGAGACCTCCGAAAGTGGTCTCTCCTATTGCAACCTGATGTTCATTCATAAACTGTACCACTGAATAGGTATGAGCTACTTCCGGGATGATACCCAGGAACATTCCACTTTCATAATGATACACCTCGCACCTGTCGCCAACCGGATGATCAGCCGCCGGGAAAAATGCTATTGCTCCGTAACGGGTATGTGAATCGGCAGCATAGGTAATCATTACCGACCCGTCCCTGCTGGCTCCTTTGGTGATAATCAGGTTGGTACATCCTTCGGATCGGGGTGCCGCAAAAAAGAACATCAGTATGGAAATCAGCAGCAGAACTTGTTTATTCATGTCAGTTTTTTTTTGCAAAATTAAAAGAAATGGCGAACGTAACAGGCTTTCCGGGGGTTCTCATTTTTTAACCACCTTTACCCGGTATTTGATACCCTGTTCATCGGTCAGGTATATCAGGTAAAAGCCAGGTGCACAGCTTACCAGGCTGAAAACAGACGGACCATCCGGGCTTTCAATACTTCCCTGCCGGACAATCCGGCCTGCCGAAGACACAACCTGGTAATCAAATCTTTTCCCGTAAGGCAGGGTTACTTCTACGTGGCCACTGGCAGGCACCGGGAACGCGGTCAATTTATCCTGATACAGTTTTGGATTTATTCCTGTAGGCCAGTCCACACAACCTGTCAGGCTGAATTCGGCAGCAGATGCCCACGGATTGCCGCTAATTTCAGAAAGCGCCACCAGGCGAAAGTAACGTCCCGGAATCAACGAATCAAAAACGAGCGTTTGCGGAGCGGCGGAATTTGCAAACTGACCGGTCTTCACCGGTAATCCCCAGGCAAGGGAATCGTCGCTGATATATAACTCAAAGTTTTTAATCCGGCCGTTTCCGCCATCCTGACGTGGCAGGTAGGTAAACTTGCTTACTTTGTATTTCCCACCAAGTGCGATCTGAATTTCATGGGGATAAGGGTCGGTCCCGGTGCTCCAGCGGGTATGCCAGATCGTACCGGGATCATTGTCAAAACTCATGGTTGCCAGTCCGGGATCATTTACCTCCTCACTGTCAGCATATATCAGGGACCATTCATTTTTTGGAAGTTCTGCGGGGTTATCACAATTGTAAATCGAGGGACAGGCAGATGCCGTAACCATGCCAGCAATGGTCCGGGTAAAACTCTGGCCGTTTTTTGTCACGGTAAGGCTTACATCGTATGACCCGGGGTTTCCCAGCACGACCCTGGGATTTCTGATATCTGCATTGTCGATCCAGGCAGGCTGGGGAGTTATGCTCCAATGCCAGGCAGCACCCGAATGAAGCATCATGGAATGGTCATCAAAGAACAGAGTGTCGAGGATACAGTCGTAGCGGGCTTTTTCAACCCAGGGCTTAACAATGGGTGCGAAAGTCGTATCTGACACAGGAGATTCCCAAACCCCTCCATTTCCGCCAACACGTAATTTTCCATCCCTGAAAAAAGGCAGCGCCATGTTTACAGTCATCCCGGCCGGGTAATTATTGCTGAACAATGACCAGTCAGCCATTCCTGACTTCCGGTAAAAAACCCGGGCACTCTTTCCGTTCGTGGCATTTGTAAACAGGTACAAAAGATCTGTACCAGCCGAATCAGGCTGAACCACCATGCACTTCATATATTCAGAAAGAGTTCCTGTCCAGTCGGTCCAGGTATCACCGCCATCGGAGGAACGGAAGACCTTCCCGATATCGGCCGACCAGGTACCGTTCTGCAGGCAGGCATAAATTACATTTTCGTCAGAAGGTGAAACTGTAAGAAATAGTTTGCCCTTCCAGTTGGCTGTCCCGTAGGGCGGGCTTGTGAGAGAAGGTTTCTGGACCCAGGAAGCGCCTCCATCAGTACTTTTACACAACCCGGCACCAACGATGTCGGCATAAAACACCAGCGGGTTGCTGTAGCTGATCTGCAGGTACCGGACTTTGGCCGGAAAATTATACAGCAGGTCCCAGGTCACCCCCATATCGCTGCTTTTCCAGAATCCGGTTCCCTCCCCCAAATAAAGTGTCCCGTAATAACTGGGATGGTGCACCAGGTTGCTTCGCCGCCCGCCATATTCCTCCATATTGGGATATTTGCTGAAAATGAAACGACCTTCAGGTTTCCCTTCCGCATATTGGGGGAGTATCCAGCCATTTCCGAGATCATCAAAAGCCACATGCCTGCTTTTCCCCTGCAACACCCAGCCTGTGGGTGACTCGGCGCCACCCATACGCAGGGCCTTGGGCTGATAAAAATCAGCCATCGATGTATTTCCGTTATGATACCTGCCCCCAACAACGATATCTTCATTCCAGCCCTGATCAAATCCCCACATATCTGAACCGGTAAGACCGTTAACCCGAACGGAATAATTAGCCTGGATTCCGAAATTATCGGTGGTGAGGTTCATACCCCCATCTGTAGAGACCCATGTTTCTCCATTCGGCAACATTTCAATGTCCTGTATATCCGGATGAATATTAAAATTACCAGCATACCCCCCTACTGCAGTAAAGGTATTGCCCCCATTAATCGATTTATACAGGGTGGTTGTACCTACGAGAATGATGTTCTCATTCACCGGGGAGATGTCGAGAACAAGATCGAAATACCCCTGGCCGTTGTTCATTGGGAACGAACCCGACAAACCTGTGGCCTGAAGTGACCAGGTCCAGGCTGAACCTGTCAAAGTGCCTTTGAGAAGATAGGGTGTATTGTTTGCGCTAAGAAGGATAGCCAGCATGGTATTAGGATTGACCGGGGTCATGGCAAGCAGTCCTCCGCTGGACTCAACCACTGTGGAAGGGAAACCTGGTTGAACCTGAAAGGTTTGTCCGCCATCAGTCGACATAATGAGCGAAAATTTCCCATTGGCACTGGTAAGTGCAAAAACCTGGGAATTGTCGTTTGGCCTGATTTCGATATCATACGCAGGAGCCGACCATTTTTTTGACCAGTTAAGTCCTCCGTCAGCACTGATGTAAACACCATTGGAAGAGGCAGCCAGGATTTTCAGCGGGTTAACAGGGTCGATTTTCATCCGGTCGGCATTGAAAAGGTTTCCGGTGGTGAGCATCGGGGTCCAGGTAATCCCTCCATCCAGCGTCCGGTGTACCTGGTTTCCTGCAGCAACATAAACCACATCCGGATCAGACGGGTGAATTGCGATGGCTGTCACCCCTCCTCCAAATGGATAATCCTGTCCGGCAAGCTGCCATGAAAGGCCCTTGTTGGTAGTTTTGTTTACATACCCTGTTTCTGTTCCGCAGTAGATAACGTTGTTATCAGAGCCAGACACATCAAACGAATACACATTTGCCTGCCAGGGACATGAAGACGGAGGGATGGCTGAGCCTGATTCATTTAACCAGAAAGTCTCTTTCGGCCCGAGAAAGGTCCAATTGCTTCCTGTGACCTGAGACGTCTCTCTGTTTTTCCTTACTTCCAGCTGATCGTGCAATAAATTCTCATAAAACCGGCCTGCATCCGGCATTTCAATCGTTCCATCAGGGAGCGTGCAGGGTTCCAGTGCCCGCCGCCACATTTTATAATAACGGATGGCTGCACTTTTCTCAGTGGGGTGCAGCAATACATACCTGTCAAATTCCTTTGATATTTCAGTCATATTAACAGGGAATTGATAGAGCATTTTCGCCCAGCCCGGCAAGTCATCACTGCAGGCAGGTTTATAACTTTTATAAATACCGGGTAATTCATCATACAGAGTGAATTGCTGCTGGGCTAAAAGCCAGGGTGATAAAGTGCTAAACACGACTATAAGGATCGATTCCCGGATGTATTTTCTCATGACATGGGTTTGAATTGAATTTGCGACATCAAAGATAGAATTTTAATGTGGTCACACGTAACTTATTGTAACAGCAGTCTTTCAATAATCCTTTATTTATAATCAGTCAAAATTAACAATTTTTAACACACCTTTATGTACCATATTTGATCAATATAGCTTTACCTTTGGTGTACGTTAAAGTAAGGCTGATTATTGAATAATAGAGTAATATTGTCATAACAACCACAAAAACATACGCTTGCTGATTTATTCAGGCGGGCGATACACTGTTTTGATAAAATCCTTATTTATGGAAGAAAATCCAATGCTGGCCATGCTGGCAAAATTGTGCGGAGATATTAACACAACCCTGAATTCAGACAGTGAACAGGTGCTGCAATTACAGCAGTCAATTGCATCAACTCTGCTAAGTGATCCCGAGGTCAGTTCATCGGGTTTATTTCAGTTTGAGCAACTTGAGAGCTTTACCACTCATCATTTGAGTCAAGGGGACCTTCACCAGTTAAACGAGGTGCTGCAAAACGTTCAGAAAACCACCCGGTCAGCAGATGATACCATCCGTATATTCAGGCGTGAGGTGCCTTTTTTAAGCAGTCAGGTCAAAGGAAGCGTTCCCGATTGGGCACGCGGGGCAAGTGTTACCAAAACCATCGGCCCACTGGTAAACAGAGATGGCCGGAGGTTCTGGTTTGATTTTTACAAGATCATTCCGGTAGTACAGGTTTGGTTGCAGGGTGCTGTCCGCCCGTTCATGCTTTTGCCGCTGGAAGTGCGGAAACTGGCCATATTCAATACTGGGAATTACACGATCCCTGCCGGGAGTGTATGGATAAACGCCGACATTTTTGATGCCGGATCTCCTGATTCTCTTTACTGCGGACTAACGGTTTCCGGTGGGGAACTGCGTTTCGATTCACCCCTGCCAGTCACAGCGGGAAACAAACTTGTAATGCCGGCAGGCATGAAAGTAACCGTTCATCTGGACCTGGAACAAAAAGTGGTTACGGAAAATTCACCGGATGACAACGGGATCGATGCCAGAGAAACAAAAATTGATTTACCCGGAAGTTTGACTTTCAGCGTAAAAAAAACCGGAGTTGTTTTTACCGAAATTGGTGCGGCCCGATGGAATTTATACGGACAGGAGGTCCATTTTGAGTTTGCCAAAACAAAACCCATCCGTTGGAGCGCCGAACTGAACCGTGTGATCATTCCATTTCAGGCGGATGTTTCTGCCGTGACCGTAATAAAATGCAAGAGCAGTGTTTGCCGGATCAGAGGTAAGGCCACCATAGTTGAAAGTGGCTGGGCCTTACCCGCAGCAGCCATTAATATCAATGCGCCACTTAAGGCAGATGGTACAGGAGCGATGGTGACAGGTGTATTAAAAGGTTTGAAAGTGCACTGGCCCGGGCTGAAAGATGCAAACCTGTTTGAAAACACCAGTGCTTTGCTTAACAATGCACTGATCATGGTTATGCCGGGGCGTATTAACATTGCCACACTTGATGCATCCAACGCTACGGGAAAACAGCGGTACAACCTCTGGCAGGAGCCGGCAACTGCTTTTGATCGTCCTGCTCAGTACATTGATTTATTCTATACCAAAAAGTTTTTCTTTTTCTATGACACCCTGCGCCCGGGAATTGAGAATATCGCTGTCCAGGCCAACTGCGTGAATAATGTAAATAAACCGGTTAAAGTTGATGGTGCCCCGTTTAAAGTTGAAAGCCTTCAAACTATCCTCGCATTGAGTTTCAGCAAGGCATTTCAGATCGTCATGCTCTATGATGACAATATTTTAATTGACAACTGGCAGAAAAACAACACGCCGGTTCCCGGTAAGCCCCTTCCACCTTTCTCCTTTGAAAGCACTGCCATTGCATTGAACAACGCCCTGCTCAAAGTAACCCCGGTAAGCGGATTATTTCTGTACGGCGATTTAAAAACGCCCGACAGCTTTGATAAATGCCTGCTGGTGTATTCCTTTGGATTGTTGCAATACCTGCCTACTTTACCTGACCCCTATGCTGCAAACATCTCCTTTCTGAACCGGAGAGGCAATGCCGGAACAAACTCCGGGGGCGGTATGATGAAAAAAGAGCAGGAATATGCCATGAATGATATTCATGCTTTTCTTGTTTGCCTGATGAACTGGGAAAACATGTCACCACCTGAGGTCAGTTTTTTCCTCGGAGATAAACCATCCGATATAAAAAAGGAAATTGCTGACGTCGTGGAGTCATCCGCAGGAAAGCAGTCGGGGGTAAAATTGAGTAAACTGCACGACAGAGAAACAATACAGCAGTTTCAGCAGAGCAAATCAGAGAGGACCCATCAGATTCAAAACCGGAATTGGCAGGCAGTGAATTCCTATCCCACAGGAACAGCCCCGATGCCAAAGAGCGAGACAGCCACGATGATGATGGCCACGCAGTCTATGGCCCGGGATTCACGGTTCCATAATGCCTTCACCTTGCTGGATGTGAGCACCAATGCTGACCTTATGGGAGTAAGCCTGGGGTTTTCCAATGATGATTATATTTTCAGGAAAACGCATATAGTTAAAGAAGAGCTCCCTGCCAATCCTCTTACCATCAGCGGAATGGATGTACATGCGACCAGCAGGCTGGTTCAAATGTTTGCCTTGCCCCAAATAAGCTGGGAGCCGGTAATCAATACCACCACCGATATTACAAATCCGGCACAGGACCCTTATCCGGGAGTGCTTATTTTTCTGAATGACGGGTTTCCTGCACAAATTGCCAATACCGGTTCCGAAAGTGTAAATCTTGCGCCGATCCCACTCAGCAGGAAATTGACAGAATGGTACGCCGCCAAAGATAATTTTGCCCTTTGGAGTTATTTCACCCTGCCCTATGGCATGACGGCCCTGGCCATGTATTTCAGGGAAACTGGCAGTAATAATCCAAAACTGGAATTGATCGAGAAGAAATTTGCCGGTGATTTGCACACCGGGTTGCAAATAAAGACCCTGGGCCGCAAAGATCCCATTAATAAAAACAGGATGTTTTATGGTAGTGCACACCAGTTAAGCAATGCCTATAACCTGTTTTTCCCGGGCACCGGTGCACGCAGCATCCTTTCGGGCAGTGTTACAGAAATATTCAATGATGAGTTTGGTTCACTTACCGGACTTGATGAGGACAAATACGTACCGCTTGAACGATATGATTTCAGCGGGTATGGCGCGAATGTTTTCAGTCACTGGGTGAATGAAAATGCTGCCCTCGCGCAAACCTCGCAAGCCATGTTTGATGTTTGGCGCGGCAGGACTGCACATGAAGTAATCCAGGTTAAAAGTGTGTTATACCCCTGGGGAATCAGGGTGGTTCGTACCATTACCATCTACCGGGGAAGCAATGGGTTTGAATGGCGCATCGACAGTGGCTGGAAAGCTGAAAGCAATGGAATTTATGATTTCCGGACCCCGATAAAAAGTAACCCGGCTGATTCCGCCGCATTAAAAGCAGCAAAACTTAAAGAGAAATTACGATCATACAAATTTCATCCAGGCATGGTTGAAGGGGTATATAATGTGCGTAATATTAAAGAAGACATCACTCTGGCTCCATTTACCGCAAACTGGCTCAAAAAAACGGGAGTCTACATTGACGACCTTGGCCACCCCCAACCCGTAGGTGGTGCCGGTAAACAACTGGAGGTAAAACTTGTACCGGTCTATTTCGATGCAGATGTACAGATAGACGACGTAATCCAGGGCGGCACAGCCGTACCGGGAACCACCATGGCCAGGGTTCAGAGCCAGCGGATGCTGGGGTACTTGCAATTGCGCCCTCGCGGAGTATTCATTGATGCCGAAGATTTTGCAGGACTGCTTACCTTAATGCAGGGGCTGGGCGGGCCGGTTGATTGCATGGTGAACGTGAACCACAGCAATCAAAAAATGCGGGTATCCAGGATTGAAGTCAATCCCGGAACAAATGAACTGTCACAAAGGGTGTTTATTACTGCTGCAAAAGGAACTCCCGTACTACCCCAGGATGGCAGCTGGAGCGTGGTACAGCACAACGCGGTTAACAAGGAAGTCACACCGCTGAGCAAAAACGAAGTAATCCCGCTGATACGGAAGGGGATCCGTACATTTACTCCCGGAAGTTTAAGCTTTTCCCAGGATAAAACAACACATGCGGTCAATATTGCCGAGGCCTCTGAATTGTTCAACGACCTCGAAAACCGTGTCAAACAGTTTGGTTTCCTGCAAAGTACCGGTGAAAATAAAGTCCTTTTCAGGAATCCGTTATTTGTACAGGGGGTCGATCTTCTGAAAGGAAGTGTTCCCGATCTTGCAGATGCATACCGCCTTATGAACAGTAAAGGTATTTTCCCGAAGGTGGAGAATTTACCTAAACTTGACCAGGTAGGCGAGATGGCCAGCCAGTTTGGCATGAAAATCATCGATGAAGGATATAAATTGCTGAACAATACCCTGGCCGACGCTGAGAAAAAGCTGGAGCAGCTCCTGCCGGAAGGTCCCTGGTACATTGTTAAAACGAATGATGTCAAGGTATATATTGACTATAAACCGACAAATACAGACGGAACAACCAAACCAGGAGGCAAAGCAACCCTTGATTTCGACATTGACAGTAAAGCCCGCAATTGGATCAACAAGATGAATGATGTTACTATGGTTGTTGACCTTGGCCCATTTACAAGATTATTATTAATACGTGGTAAATTTGATACTCAAAAAGGGTCATCCCCTGCATTTATCAAACCTGAGCTCGAATTTGGCCCGGACCTGAAACCCGTGGTGGACATATTGGTTTTATTGAGTGAAATTGCAGTCAATCCCAATTACACTGACATATTGAAGCAGGGATTGAAGATTGCCATGAGCAATAACCCCAACAACTGGGAATACAAATTCCAGGCTGACAAGGAAATTCCGCTTATTAAGTTTCCTCCTCCCCTTCTCGATACAGCCGCTGCCCCATTGCGACTCGAAGCGGGATTAAAGGCAGGAATCTATTTTAACGTTGCCATCCCCCTGCCTCCGGGCGGAGGGCTCCCTGCCCCAAGTGCAGGTGCGTTTGTCGAGTTCTATGGCAAACTCAGCGTGATGTGCGTGAGTGTTGGCGTGGGAACCATTTACGCAGTTGGGCAGGTCACCGTGCGCATAAGCGCAGACACAGTTACCGGACCGGCATTATACATGAAATTTGGATTTGGGGTGGAAGCGGTTGTTGCCTTGCCTGTTGTTGGCAGTGTAAGTGTTTACTTTGCCGTGGGTGTAGAGATGAGCCTGGACAGTACCCAGATAACCATTGCAGGATTTGTGCTGTTCAAAGGCCGGGCGGAAATATTAGGGGGCATTGTAACCGTTACCATTCAAATTGAAGCCAGCGGCAAAGTGCAAAAACGCCTTGGATCAGGTCCGACTGCATCTACCACAATGATCGCACAGGTTACCTTTAGTCTCGACATCAGTATCTGTTTCATTATCAACATCAGCTTTAGTGAATCATGGCAGGAGGAAAAACAGATTGCGTAAGAGTCCTTCCTGGTTAAGAATTAATTAAAGAACTTTAATATAACGAATTTATGACAGCCACCTTATCCATACTGACCTTTCCACAACGCTGGAAAGACAATAAGCTGACACTACGCACATTAATCATTCCACGCAACCTGAATCCCACCCTTCCCAACCAGATTGCGCCGGGAACACCAGCCTGGTGTGATGCTGCTATTGTTCTGAAAGCACGTTTTATTCCTGACCTTGAAAAATATCCTTCAATTTCGGAAGCGGCTGAATCATTTGTTTTGCCGGGAGTCATGATGCCTCCGGATACTGGTTTCCTCTTCAACAAAATGGCTCTGCAGCTTGGAGGTATAAAAAGCACCGCCAAACTTGAAAAAGCGGAGCCCTATCACCGTACCCGCAAATACCTCCCGGAGAGCTATCGAAACAGCTTCAATTTCACATCACCGCGCACCAAAGATGCAGCGATCGACGACAGCTATCACTGCGCTATCAAGGACAAGACAGAAATTGATCCGTTCTTCAAATCCTCAACCGATAGTTTGAGCTGGGGGAAGGTATTTGCATTCTGCCTTCGTCAGCCGGCACTGGCACAGCGTGTTGGCTTTGTGTATGAGGAAACTGTTGACGTTGATCCAGCCCTGGTAAAGAACGGAGGCTGGTTATACATCGACCTGGACGATCATTGCAGCTATAAAGCTGCGATGGTGGCCGATCAGAGAATTGTAAAGCGATATGCGGCCAGAATACCAGGATTGACAAATAATGTTGAACGTGCCTTATTTGCTGCGGTGCAATTTCCAGTTTTACTGGATTTGCCACCCAACCCGCTTGACGAAGACGTTCCTGTTCAGCCTTCCAACTTCGATGAGTTAATTCATGAAACGGCACAATACGATGACGGATTTTGCAAAATCGTGCATGCCAACCAACCGGTGAGCAGCGATTTGCTCAGGGAGAAGGAGGATAAGGAACTGCCAGTTATCACCGATGCCGGGATCCGGCTGGCCTGGGATGATGAACAATTGCTTATCTGGATGAACCGCCAGATGAAGCAGGATGAGACTTTGCCTCCGGGAAGAAGGACAGATGCCCCAATGGGCGTAATGCAATACAGGGTTGATGCAAGGCTTAACAGTGACATCAAACCCAACCCCAACCCATGGTTACCCTTATGCCGGGTCAAAAACAAGCAGGATATCGGAATTGACAAAGTCATCATCGACGCTGCCGGGAACGAAACTGAATTGGGTGTAGAAGTGTATCCGGCACAACTGGATGCACGAAAAAAAGAACCATTCTGGTTACCACAATATTTTGCCAACTGGATCGGGAAAAGTCTTGTATTATCAGATAATGACGCAATTGATATTTTTCAGAAAGAAAAAAATGAAATATCCGGCAAGCAGGCTAAAAGAAACGACAAGTATATTGCCGCGGGGCTTGACGGGTTTCAGCTTTTATATGGCACGAAGTATGATTTTCGTGTGCGGCTGGCCGATATCAGCGGGGGTGGTCCGGCGATTAATGATTACCATATTTATGCTTCTCCCGCCCCCGAAGGATTGTGTGATTTCAGAAGGACCGTTCAGCCACAGACTGTTCGGTTAAGGAATGTTCTTCCGGAAAGAGATGATGAATATTTTAAGGATGAAATCCTTGCCATGCAAAGGCCTTTACTGGGATATCCCTCCGTTCTTTTTACAGGGAAATATCCCGATTGCATTACAGACCTCATTGCAGATACCCCGAACGCAATTATCGGGAAAAGAGAGGTTGGACTGGCTGATCCGGACGTGGATTCAGTTGAGATCCTGGTCGAAGTCAAGGCACTTGGGATGGACATGCTTCTGCGGCACAATATTGACAGCCGTGAAAGTTATGCCAAACTATATATCACCAGACGTTTTTTTCCTGCCGGTCTGTTGGATGAACTGGAAATACCCATCACTTTTGTAGATGCGCCGGTATTGAGTTTTACGGATTCCCAGGACCTTGGAAACCTGGGATTGGTTGCGGGTGGTGATGATATTGACACGCATAAAGACATTGTACTGCCTACTTCCAGGGATATCCGAATTACTTTACGCCCGGTGGTTACCAATAAGCCGGAATATTATGCAAAAAACAGCGATCTTCCTAAAAAAGGCAAACCGGTTGTGTTTATTACCCGACGGGCCAGTGTGGATGAAACAGCTTTGTTCAAGCCAGTTTCTGAAGCGGACGCCATCCGTGGAATATGGCTGCAGCCTGATACGGATACCTACCTGCGTGCAAACCTTGGCGAAATATTTGTTGAAAACTACCAGCCCGGCAATGCCAGCAGTATGATGGAACGACTTGCCGACTCAATAGACAGGAGTATTGAGATTGAAGCCAAAGGATTAAGTTTACTTGGAAAACAAGGTGCCCGCATTCAGTTTGGGGCAAGCCGGTTTATCAGGCACAATTTAAGTCCCGACAGCACGAATATTACTTTCTCAACTAAAAGTGATCTGCTGAATCATTGGATAGTACCGATTACCTTGTTGCTTAACCGCGACTGGACCTGGGATGGTGCGAAACCTACAAGTTTTAAGATTTTCAGGCAGAAAAAATTTGTTGGAGCCGGATTGGATAAGGAGGATCGTGAAGCAATTCGCTGGGAAACCGAAGAACAGGTTGGGGATATTGAAATGAAACAAGCCATAAATATCCAGGCATTATACAACCCCGACCGGAGTCAGACCTATTTGTGCTTTTTTGATTCAGTGGAACCCCTCCCTGAAAACACCGGTAAGCACCCGGAAGAGATCATGGTAAAGTACCGCATTGAGACACATTTCAAATCATTGCCAGCCATCCCTGTTCCTGTAAAAAAAGACCCTGACCTGACCCTTCAGTTGCATTTACCGATCACCACAAAGCCCTCGCAGGTGCCCAAAATAGTGGGAGCAGGCATTGCACAAAGCAAATATGTCAGCGACGAAGCCTACCGCAGTACCGAACCAAGGCAACGTTTTCTTTGGCTTGAGTTTGAAAAACCAATCCAAAACCCCAACGACTTTTACGGCATACGTATGCTCGCCTATAGTCCTGATCCATTATTGGCCCGATGGGATATCGACATGCTCAAAGCACCGGAAGAACCATCATTACCTATCAATCCCGAACCTATCAGGATTATCAGCCCGGCACATACCGACGACAGAGCCGGATTAAATGCCATGCAGGAGCTGACCCGTGCCGACGACAGCCTGGTTCATTACCTGGCGCCCCTGCCTCCCGGGCTTCACGCCGCCTCTGCCGAATTGTTCGGATTTTTCACCTATGAAATCAGGGTAGGACATAAAACCGGCTGGAGTACAGCACAGGGACGATATGGTACTGCATTGCGAACCACAGGCGTGCAACATCCTGCCCCTCAATTGTTTTGCACCGTCAGCCGGAATGAAAAACACATAATGGCGACCGCACCATTTGCAAATACTGTTTTTAACGGGGCTGATGTTACCAGCAAACCTCCCCGAACCCAGCTGTGGGCATTGCTTTATGCACAGGTAAAACGGGCAGACGACCTGGTTTATAGAAATATCCTGCTGGACGACCAGTTATTTTTACGTCAGCGTGTGCCCAAAGACAAAAAAGGGGCCGCATTCATTGAAATTAACAGCGATGCGGTTCAATATGGCATTACAGGATGGAAAAACAAAGATGTGCGGGACATGCTCAGGCAATATGGGTTACCCGTTACCAGCAGTTTGAGTATTCTGACCGTTGAGATGCTTCCCACCTATGACAAGTTCTTCAGCCCGACCCGTGAGACCCTTTATTCAAAAAGGGTTAAAGGGAAAAATAACCAGGCAGAAATGGCAAAAATTGAAGAAGGGATGGAGATACACCACTTCAGGACCAAT
The DNA here is from genome assembly GCA_964628215.1 of uncultured Draconibacterium sp. Lineage (GTDB taxonomy): Bacteria > Bacteroidota > Bacteroidia > Bacteroidales > FEN-979 > CAIVAT01. The sequence goes on along the minus strand of CAZVNF010000027.1, from coordinate 13,088 downwards.
TTAAACAGGCTGGTGGCGGATGCTGAAGAGATCCAAAAGAAGCTGGAAGAAGATTTGCACTCCAAACTGGAAGAACAATACATTAACGAAGCGCAAAAACAGGAACTTATCCGCCCGCTTACTGATCAGCTGGGGTTGGAAAGGATTTTACGAACGAGTACTTTGGTTCCGGTGCCTCCGATTTGTTTTACAGAAGATTAGCTATTTTACAGAGGCCGCCTTTTTACCGGCATGGTCATGCACCTTGCTCCTCCGCCACCACGTGCAAGTTCACTGCCTTCAATGGCAATAACACATTTTTTGTAATCGTTGATGTCGGTTTTGCACTTTGTGATCGACTTAGCCTTAATTATCTCAAAACCATGCTTCGAGAGTTCATCTAAAGTATAGGTATTCCGGGCATACCCTATCACTTTGCCCGGTGCAATGGCGAAAAAATTGGCGCCTGAATGCCATTGCTCCCGTTGCTGGGTCCATGGATCGGCCGTTCCGCCACAAATCACCGGCTCCAGGCCAAATCCCATTTTATTCAATGCAACCAGCAGGTTTTCCTCGTTAAAGATAGACACCACTTTCCCTTGTTCTACAATGATATGAACCGTTTGCAGCTTATTTGGCTTAAGGATAACCGGCTCATACACCATGCATTTATCCCGGTCAAGAAGAGTGAAAACCATATCGAGATGGATGAATGATTCCGGTTTAAATGGAAGTTCCTGAACGAGGATGTGCTTGGAGAGTTTCTCCTGTTTGTACCAGGCCAGCAGAAAATCAATCCCCTGTGAGGTGGTTCGTGTTCCGGTACCAACAAGCAGAACATCTTCACGTGCCACAATCACATCGCCACCCTCGATGGTAATGTTTGTGCAATGCGGCCAATGAACCGGATTAATGGTTTCGATGCCGAATTTCGGATGATGTTTGAAAATACTCTCCATGATGATTGATTCCCGCTCACGTACCACGCTGGCCATTTTGGAAATGATCACCTTATTGGACAAACAAACCGCTGAATCGCGCATAAAAAAGAAATTATGAAGCGGCATCAGTTCATATCTGCCCTTGTTCAGAAATTTTGTCAGGTTGTCCTTTTCCATCAAAACACCTTCAATAAGTGCGGTTGACAGATTGTCGGAAGACAAGTCAAGCAGATAATCAAAAATATCCGCTGTATTCTCATTCCTGCAGATATTCCCAACCAGCTCTTCTCTTGCTGCAGGCTCCTCCACCACATCTTTTAACAGGTCCCTTACCTCACATGTCTGGGCAACTTTTGAGAGAACCCCGTGTAACTGGCTATATTCTGACAATCCGATATTCAGGTTCAGAATATCACTGTACAGCGCTCTTTCAGCATTCTCCGGTGTCATATTTTCCACTTCGGCACCGGGTGTATGGATGATCACAGACTCCAGCTCCCCGATTTCGGAACGGATATCAACTGCTAATTTTTGTGGCATATTGGCTGAATTTCTACAAAATTAACAATAATCGCCGGGAGTATGAAGTTTTGGTAACCCGATCGAAACTTGAACCTGTAATTTGTTGACCTTTGCAAACAATGAGTACTGTTTCAATCCTTCTCCCTGATGTGTTTTTTATTGTGCCCTATTGTGTCTATGTGGTTATTTTACCACAATAGTCGCATAGAACACATTAGACAAACACAATAGGAAATGGCAGAGGAGACTGTCTGAAGAAAACGGAAAAACCATGGAAGAGCAAAAGAAAAAAATCACCCTGCCGGGTTTGAAGAAATTATTCCAGCTATACAGTTATATTAAACCCTATCGATTTGAATACGCCCTGGGGCTCTTATTCCTGCTGGGCTCGAGCGGAGCAAGCCTCGTTTTTCCGAAATTACTCGGCGAACTTGTCGATTATGGAAACCAGGGCAAACTGGCCGGGGAGATCAACCGTATCGCATTGATCCTGGTGCTGGTACTGGTTGCTCAGTCGGTGTTTTCCTATTTCCGCATATACCTGTTCGTCAATGTGGCTGAAAAGACCCTGGCTGATCTCCGGCAAAGCACGTTCAACCACCTGATCCGCCTGCCGATGAAGTTTTTCCAGCATCGCCGGGTTGGAGAGCTCAACAGCAGGATATCTTCCGACATCACCCTTTTGCAGGATGCCCTGACAAGCACCCTGGCTGAATTTCTTCGCCAGTTGATCATTATCATTGGCGGGATCAGCCTGATGATGGTCACCTCTTTCAAATTGACCCTTTTCATGCTGGCAATCGTACCGGTCATCATGATCCTGGTGGTTTTTTTCGGAAGATATATCCGGAAACTGAGCAAGCAGGCCCAGAGCCAGGTCGCTGATTCAAACACCATTGTGGAAGAGACCCTGCAGGGTATTCAAAGCGTAAAAGCCTTTACCAACGAATTTTTTGAAATGGCCAGGTATAAGGTCAAATCGCTTGATATTGCCCACACCGGCATTAAAAACGGCAAGTTGCGAGGGGCGTTCTCCTCCTTTACGATCCTCGGGCTTTTCGGCGCCATGACTGCGGTGATCTGGAGAGGTTCTGCCCTGCTGTCGGCCGGGGAACTTGCCACCGGTGAGTTGTTCTCCTTCGTGATCTATTCCATGTTCATCGGAGGCACCATAGGAGGAATGGCTGATGTGTTTGCCCGCGTACAGAAATTCATCGGAGCAACAGAAGACCTCCTTGAGATTTTTAATGAGCCGGAAGAACCCGTCGAAGAGATTACCAGGCTTCTGCCCGAGCACTTTCTGCATGGCCGGATTCGTTTCAATAACGTCTCTTTCCACTATCCGTCCCGGCCTGAAATGCAGGTGCTCTCCAACGTGAATGTTACGGTGAGTCCCGATTCACTTGTAGCCCTGGTAGGTCCAAGCGGAGCGGGAAAATCGACCTTTGTGTCCTTGCTTCTCAGGTTGTATGACATTGACGACGGGCAAATCCTCTTTGATGAAATCGACTGTAAAAGCATCCCTCTGTCTGCTTTACGAAGCCAGATGGCCATTGTACCGCAGGATATATTCCTGTTTGGCGGAACAATCCGGGATAACATTGCCTATGGAAAGACCGGAGCCACGGAAGAGATGATTGCGGATGCCGCACGGAAAGCGAATGCATATGAATTCATCAGCCAGTTTCCCGATGGCATGGATACTCTTGTAGGTGAACGCGGCACACAACTGTCGGGAGGCCAGCGCCAACGCATAGCCATTGCCCGGGCGGTGCTGAAAGACCCGAAGATCCTTATTCTTGATGAGGCTACCTCTTCTCTCGACTCTGAATCGGAAAGGCTGGTACAGGATGCACTCGAAAAACTGATGAAAGGACGCACCTCCATTGTCATAGCTCACCGGCTTTCAACCATCCGCCAGGCCGATCTTATCCTCGTTCTTGACCATGGCCGCATCGTTGAACAGGGAACACACGAGCAATTGTTGCAGTTATCAGATGGTTTATACAGAAATCTCAGCGAATTGCAGTTTGCCGGGTTATGATATAAAGCCGAACTTCAACCCATGGTCATGAATGTCAGCAGGTTTTTCGGATGTAACCTTAAATGCAGTCTTGCGTCCTATTCCATCATGTTCCTGAATGAAAAATCAAACCAAACACTTTATTTGTATGAAAAATCCCGGATTCAAATTTGCCCTGCTTGGCACTTTGGTCATGTTACTCTATGTGACAGGCAGTTATGCCCAGTATACAACTCCTGAGGAAACAAAAGACTTCATCAACGACCGTCTTTCACATTCCATCCTGCAAAAGGTAGATCAGGATGGCACAGTAACCATAAGCGCGCCCGATCAGAAGATCAAATTCAAACTCCGCGAAGTATCCTTCAATTATAATGGCGGAAACAATGATGACCGGGTGCGGGTTTTTGGAGACAATTGCATTGAACATTACGAGCACAAAACCCTCACAGAAAAAACAAGCAGGCAATCGTTTCTGTGTGATTCGGAAAAAGAAGCCAATGAAGTGATTCTGGCATTCAGATATTTAAAAAAACTCTATACAACGGATCAAAAAAATGTACTGTCTGGCGGGAAAACACTCAAAATCAGTGATACAACCCTGAGTACGAAGACCATCAGCGAAGCCATCGATTTCATTAACGACAATCTTTCTTATTCAATGATTACCGGGATAAACGATCAGGGCGTGATGACCATCAATGCCCCGGATGACATCTACCGGGTAGATTTGAAACAGGCGGAGTTTGGATACAATGATGCCAGTGATGCTTCGAAAGTGCGAATTTTTGGTGATTTTTGCATCGAAGTGAAGAGTAACAGCGGCAAAAAAGAGTTTACCTGCAGAAAGTCGTTTCAAACACCCGGCCGGGTGAATGCATATAAGGTAATACCCGTGTTGTACTATCTTAAAAGTACTTTCACAAATCTTGATCCTGCAACAATTTCCGGTATGAGAAATGTGACCGGCAAAAGCACCAACAGTTATAAGAACTCACAGGAAGCTATTGATTTTATTAACGACCGCCTCTCCTATTCCATAATTCTTGGATTGGACAAAACCGGGAATATAACTATCAACGCTCCTGAAGAAATTTACCGGTTCAACATTCATGAAGTAAAAATCAGCAGTGCGTTAAATCACGAAACACGTTCGGAGTGGTTCCCGTTTGTAGTTACCAATGGCCCGTCTACCGGTGTATTGGTGGAATGCAATGATTGCATTAAACAATACGAATCTCCGAATTCGTTTGATAAGTTAAACGAACAAGTGTTTCAATGCGGCAATATGTCGCAGGTAAAAGAGGTTCTCAAGGCCTTCACCTATCTCAAAGGAACAGTCAAAAAATAAAATGTACCATGGGGGTTGGGTTCGTCCGGCAAAAATGCTGATTCAACGGATTGTTTTCCTGTTTGTCGATTTCTTTATCCAGGTAAGCATATCTCAATATATATTTAACAGAATTTTTCCAAAACCCGACATTCCCAATAACACAACAGCCATGAAAACCTTTTACTCCCTTGTCACCTTCACCTTTCTGCTTTTTTTACCGGCCATACTCACTGCGCAGTATACAGATGCCAAACTGGTGGATAAACGGCCCGATCCATCAATCTTAATGACCCGCTTTTCCGAAACTCCGTTTGCAAGTCGAAGGAACTCAAGGGACATCAATCCTGAAATTGTGTCCATGGTAAACGCAATAAATACCGACACCCTCAGGTCAACCCTGCAGGAAATGCAAAACCATGGATCACGCTTTTTAATGAACGACAATAACAGGGAGATCGCCACCTCTCTGTTGAACAAATTCCGGTCGTATGGCTACACCGATGTAAAACTCGATTCGTTTTACCTTATTATTCCGAATTTCGGCAGTTTTTCCGACAGTGCATGGCAATACAATGTAGTCTGTACCCTCACAGGTACATCAGCCCCGGAAGAAATTTACGTAGTGGGCGGGCATTGGGATTCCTATTGCTCTCCCGACCCCTTTAACAATGCACCCGGTGTCAATGACAACGGCACAGCAGTGGCAGCCACACTGGAAATTGCCCGGGTGATGAAACTGTTTAACTACCAGCCGGAAACCACTATCCAATTCACCCTTTACGCTGCAGAGGAACTTGGGCTTTTCGGATCCAGGTATGCGGCCGCAAAGGCCCGCAGTGCAGGCACCGACCTGCGATATATGCTGAACATGGATATGATCTCAAATAATCCGGAAAACCTCTTGGAAGTTAAATTATACCAGTATTACGGGTTTGAATGGGCAGCCCTGGTTGCCGCGGAAGCAACAGAACGCTACACCGACCTTTCCGTGGTATTCCCACAGAATCTTGCTAACAGCGGATCAGACTCATTTCCTTACTGGCTGGAAGGATTTCCATCGACCTATTTCGAGGAGATTGTTTTCAGCCCGAACTGGCATCTGCCTTCCGATACCCTTGGAAACTGCAATGTTCCTTATCTTACCAAGGTAACGGGTGGGGCACTTGCCACCCTGGTAGAGCAACAGATCCTTCCTTATCCACAAAATCTGCAGGCCAGTTCAGGCAGCACAAATATCACCCTTACCTGGAAACCAACCCAAAATGCATTCATTAAAGGCTGTCATGTTTACCGTTCAGAAACTTCGGGAAGCGGCTATCAGAAGATTACCTCCGGTCCTGTCCATGATTCAGTTTTCAAGGATATACCCGCAGCACTTAACAAACAATATTATTATGTTATAACTACCATGAACGATTCACTAAATGAAAGTGCATGGTCAAATGAAGTTGTGGGTGCAAGATTCAATTTCTGTGACAGCTTACTTGTACTTGCTAATGTGAAAGGCACCAAAGTCACCCCCGACAGCATAAAGGCATTTTACCAGGCGGTACTGGACACTATTCCATATAAATGGATAGATATCAATGCAGTACAAAACATCAACCTGACTCAACTTTCACGCTACCGTTCAATTCTCTGGGTCCAGAACAGTGTTGAGTTTGAACCAATGACCAATGAGTTGGCCCAGGGTGTAATGGCTTTTCTTGAAAACAAAGGGAACCTGCTTTATACAGGATTCTATCCTGCCAGGTTCTGGGTTGGAAGCACTATCCCCTACCCGTTTTATATACCCGAGGGGGCCTTATTTCACGAGGTGTTTAAAGTTGACAGCATCAACCGGAAATCTCAAGGGATGTTATACAGGGCCAACGCGGTTGCTCCCGGGTATGATACTTTGCATATTGACTCGTTAAAGCATATTGACATAAACTTTCCTGGTCAGATTTATAATATAGAGGTATATGCCCCCGACCCTGAAGCCACTGTGATTTATCGGTTCGATTCGAAATATGATTCAACCACCTCCTATGGCAAAATGAAAAACCGTCCTGTGGGGCTTGAATATATGGGCACGGATCATAAAAGCATTTTGTTGAGTTTCCCCCTTTATTACCTCGACACCAGTGATGCCCGGGCATTCATGCATTATGTGATTACAAAGAAATTTGCCTACCCGGTCGGAATTACCCCGTTAACTGTGCCTGAACCTTTTTCACTACGAATCTTTCCAAATCCCGTTAAGGAAAACTGCAATATAACATTCACCCTCGAAAAACCCGGTCGTGTGCGCCTGTCCTTAATCCCGGTTACGGGTCAGTCCGGATTTACCTGGATCGATAAAAAACTTGACGCAGGGACCCATTCATTTCACTTTTCCACCCTCAGTCTGGTACCTGGCTTGTATGAAGTGTTATTGCAACAAGGCGATGAATCTGCCGGCAGAAAGATCATTATTCCAGTTCCTTGATCGATCTGCGGATAATCTCAACCGCTTCATGGATCTGTTCTTCTGTAATCACCAAAGGTGGTGCAAAACGGATAATATGGTCATGAGTTGGTTTGGCAAGCAAACCGTTATCACGCATCTTGAGACACACATCCCAGGCAGATTTCCCATTGAATGGCTTGATCACGATGGCATTAAGCAATCCCTTGCCGCGAACCAGCTCAATATAAGGAGAGTTGATTTTGCGAAGTTCATCACGGAAAATTGCTCCCAGTTTTTCAGCATTCTCGGCCAGTTTTTCATCACGAACCACTTCAAGAGCTGCCATGGCAACCTTCGCAGCAACAGGATTCCCTCCAAAAGTGGAACCATGTTCACCCGGATGAATGCAAAGCATGATGGGATCATCGGCCAGAACGGCGGAGATAGGATAAACACCCCCTGACAGAGCTTTTCCAAGGATAAGCACATCGGGTTTAACGCCTTCCCAGTCGCAAGCCAGCAAACGGCCTGTGCGTGCAATACCTGTTTGAACTTCGTCAGCAATAAACAGTACATTTTTCGCCTTGCAGAGGTCATACGCCTTTTTGAGATACCCTTCATCAGGAACAAAAACTCCTGCTTCCCCCTGGATAGGTTCAACAAGGAACCCGGCAACATTGGGGTCTTCCAAAGCCTGGGCCAACGCGTTGAGGTCATTGTAAGGAATAGATTCAAAGCCGGGAGTAAACGGGCCAAAGTCCTTACGTGCATCCGGATCATTCGACATGGAAATCACGGTAATCGTTCTTCCATGGAAATTATCCCGGCAACAGATGATCTTGGCCTGGTTTTCAGGGATGCCCTTCACTTTGTATCCCCATTTACGGGTCAGCTTCAGTGCGGTTTCATCGCCTTCGGCACCCGAATTCATAGGAAGAACGCGGTCGTAACCAAAATACTCTGTAATAAATTTCTCATAGGGGCCCAGCACATTGTTGTAAAATGCGCGGGAAGTCAGTTCCAGAGTTTGGGCCTGCTCAATCAATGCACCAACGATTTTAGGATGACAATGACCCTGGTTCACTGCGGAATAGGCTGATAAAAAATCAAAATAACGTTTGCCTTCGACGTCCCACATAAAGACGCCTTTACCTTTGGCCAGCACTACCGGCAATGGATGGTAATTATGTGCCCCGTATTTGTCTTCGAGGTCGATCGCCATCTGCGATGTTTTTACTTCTGTCATAAGAGTATGTATTAGTTAATTATTTTTTGATCATAAACGAACCGGTATTGACCAATTCCTTACCAGAAACCAAACGGAAATAATAGGTACCATCCGGCATGCTGTAAACCGGAATTGTATTCTCCGTCTGTGAAACACCATAAGTACCCACCAGCTTTCCGGTCACATTATATACTTCCAGAGAACCATCTTTCACCTGTTTGCTCAGGTCGATGTGAAGGATATCTGATGCCGGGTTTGGATATGCAGTTACAGAAACTTCCGGCATTAACACCTGCTGGATTCCTGAAGGATAGTCAAGAGTAAGATTGTCAACATACATGGTACTGCCAACCTGACCTGTACTACCCATAAAATTAACTACATTGAATCCGGCACTGGAAACCACAAGCAGGGTCATGGTATCAACTACGCCTTGTCCGGTATAGGTGACAGGAATATCAAACTCAGTGTAAGAACTTACGGCAGTGCGCTGTACCATTTTCCCATAACCAATGGTATCCCTCTTTTTTGAGGTAGTATTCCATTTTGAAACCAGGATTACGGCAGTACAGGAATCGCCATTTACAGGTTCAAACTTATAATAACCTTTGAAGTGGGAGGGTTTGCAATCGGGACAGGGTTTTCCCAAAATCGCCCGAACTCCTGTGGTTTCCATCACAGCGGTTCCGATCATACCGGGAATAAAAACAGTTACCGGACCAAGGGGGAAGTTGGCGGAAACAGATTTGGCAGCATACGTACCGGCATATTTATCTGTTGTTTTAAATACAGTTACAGGTCCGGGACCATAGGCTAAAGGCGGTATCATGGCCAGCGAGTTCAAGGTGGATATCCAGTTATCGGTAGGACCGGTGCCCAAATCATCGTAATTAAGCGTGGCATTTACCGGCACGTTGTACCAGTTCTCCATTCCACCGTTAGGAATGGCAATATTATCCTTTGGCATACTGGTCTGAGTATAGGCCATATTCATTGCAAAAGCAAATAAAAAAAGTGTAAATAGTTGTTTCATAATTATAAGTATTAAGTTTTAAGTGTTAAGTGATTTTGTCAGATCTTATAAATCACCTGAAGCTGGGTCATCCTGGGTGGCTCAACAGTGAGTGGCCTCA
>CAZVNF010000027.1:0-3398 GCA_964628215.1 uncultured Draconibacterium sp. | reverse complement strand
TTATAAATCACCTGAAGCTGGGTCATCCTGGGTGGCTCAACAGTGAGTGGCCTCAGAGAAAACTCGGTATTCATCAGATTGTTGACAATCAGGGAAAATTTAAAGCTCCTCAAGGCATAGCTTAAACGGTAATCGACAATAAATGTCCCGGTATTGTGTTCTTCACGGTATTTCCTGATTCCTGTTTTAACCCCAAACATCTGTCCATCAAGAATTTGGTAGAAAAAAGCATCGATATTCTTCATATATCCATAGTAGCGGCCGCCAAAACCGGTGGACACACGCTTCCAGGTAATTTGAACATCTGCTTTTAACAAACTCTGAACCCTGTATTTGAGAATATGACCGTTTGTATCGGTGGAGGTAGTCAGATATGTCAGAGAGTTTTTAGCATTGTATGGATTTGTGTAAAAAACATAGTTTGGATCGAGTGCCTCGGGAATAGAGTAGGTATATCCGACCATGGCGCTAAGATTCAGATTTCTTGCCAGGTCGCCCTCTCCGGCTATGGAAGCATCTATCCCGTAAATCCTTGCAGGTCCGGTGTTAAAGAATTTGAATCCAACGTCTTTGCTCGGGTCCGGGTTAAGCCCCCAGTAGCCAAAGTTAAACTCAACATAATTATCGTAATTCTCATAAAAACCCGCAATATCAAACATCCCTGCGAATTTTCCAATCTTGAACAGCTGCTTGAACCCCAGTTCATAAGAAAGACTGGCCTCTGATGCCAGTGTCGGATTAGGATAAAAACCGAAATTTCCGGAAGTGGTTGTGATATATCGCTCACCAATACTGGGAACCCGGTATCCTTGTCCAACAGACAAGCGCAAAAAGGTCATTTTGGCAGCCTGGAAATTGAGACCGGTCCGAAAAATGGGTTTACTCTCTGTCAAGTCGGCCAGGTGATAATATTCATACCTTCCCCCAACTAATACAGACAATTTCTTGAAGAACTTTGCTTCAAACTGGGCATAAGCAGCAAAGTTCTCTGCAGTATAGGTTCCATTTTCACCCAGAGTGGGTGTTCCATCAGGAGCCAGATTCCCGGAAAACACCTTTCCATAAGCATAGGAATAGTTATTCATTATCCCGGTCACAAGCATCAGATCAAACCCCTGGCTGACCTTAAACTTATGTGAATACTGATACTCGTTAAACACCGTAATGCTAAGCGCTGACTGGTTATAAAGCCCATCTGAGTTCAAGTAATAGATGCGGTTTTTAAATGAATGCACATCCCCGTTCTTTGCATAATACTTAAGAAACGGATCAACATAAAAGGAGAAAATTTTAAAACGGGACAATGAACCCGGGAATGACCTGTAAATGTTTGTATCTGCATCATACCAGAAATAGGTTTCAGCATATTCCTGGAACATAAAATTGCCGTTGAGTCCGTAACTCAGGCCTTCAACTTTTTTTGACCGAACCCGTGTATTGAAATAAAACTTCACCCGGTTATTATACTGCCCTTTATTAAAGATGGTATCGGCCACTTTATCTTCAGGGGTGCCGCCGATATAACCCTGGTCCTTATAGTAACTTATGCCACCTGATAAATCGAAATTATCAATCTTTTGCGAGTGAGACAGGGTAATGCCGTATACCATCGGGTTCATCCCTGACCATGGAGCTTTATATTTAGGTTCCGGCTTACTGTATGCCCCAAGAAATGTTATTATTTTGGTCTGGGGTTCATCCTTTGGCCAGGCTGTTCTTACATTTACCGCTCCGTTAATGGCAGAGGAACCAAAAACCACTGAAGAAGCACCCTTCACCAATTCGATCTGATCTACGTCATCAATGGGCAGCAAGGCCCAGTCAGGCCGTCCGGCATCGCCACGCAGCAGGGGAATTTCATCCACCATTACCATCACCCGCGACCCAAGCCCTGAACTAAAACCACTTCCTGCCCTGATTTGGGGCTCATTGTTCACAATGGTAATTCCGGGCATTTTGTCAATGGCCTTATCTGCACTCGGCAGGTTCCCGATTTCAATACTTCTGGCCTTCAGTACTTCTATGGAGGAGATGGACTCTTGTATTTTCTGGGCGTATTTGGATGCAGAAACCACAACGGTTCCCAACTCCTGCGAAGTATTGGTCAACTGAATATCCAAAACATATGATTTCTTTCCATCCAGGTGTATATGTCTTTCCATTTTTTCGTATCCAACCGACGAAATAATCAGGTCATATTCCCCTTTTGGCAATTCAAGCCTGTAAGCACCGTTACTATCAGAAAAAGTGCCGGTTGGCTGACCTTTCACACCGATATTCACGTAGGGCAAAGGATCAGAGGTTTTTTCATCTGCAATTTTCCCCTTGACAACAGAAAGCTGGGCTGCTGTAAACAAAGGGAAAAAAGACAAGGAAAGAAAAAATATGAATAGAGATAATGTATGTCTCATTTAGATGTATTTAACATGCAAAAATACAAATAAAATAGTAATATTTTCTTAAATATTCTCTGTAAAAACCGCTCCATCATTGATAATCAATGATTTAAATGCAAGTGAAGGTGATGAGATTAATGGTCCAAGACCAAGACCAGTCCACTTTTTATCCACCGAATGAATGGTATTATCATCCATGGCGATTACATTTGGCCATTCGCGGAGGAAGTCATCAAATAACCTGGTTTTCCGTGTAGCATCGATGCAAAGTGTTGGAAACTTCACCCCCGGTTCAAGTTCGGTATGAAAACAATCGCGAACGGGATCGATGTTGTTGGCAGAAATCCAGACGATCTGAGAAAAGGAGGCAAGATCAACCAGGTCATCAACAAACAGGATAAATTTCACATTATCCACCATTCCACTCCGCAGGAGATCGGCTGAAAGCAATCGAACATGATGTTTTTTTGCTTTTTTTACTGCAATGATTAACAGCGAAATTCCCTGTGAAAGCAGGTCAGCACGAATAGCTTTGATTTCGGGGAAGGTATTATAAATCGCCTCATTCAGGATTTCTGAAAAGACCTCACCCCCGGCCCCTCTCCTTGCAGGAGAGGGGGGGGGGGGCACCTGGATATTTAGCTCTTGTGGTAGTTTGCGGGTAGCGTCGATGCCCATTTTACTGCCATAGGCAAACCGGCTGCTGGCATGGTCGAGAATATCAACCGGCCCGCGGAGGAAGTGAACATCATTTGCCGGGTCGGTGTGGGTTGAAATAGTTTGCAACAGTAACCGGTAATCGGTTAACCTGACACCGGAATCCGTTACCACCATGATTTTATTAAACATCATCTGCCCGGCTCCCCACAAGGAACTCATAATTTTTGGTGCCTGTCCGGGGTACTCCTTTTTTATGCTTACAAGTGTGATATTATGAAAAACCCCTTCAACCGGCATGTGCATATCGGTTACTTCCGGGGCTACCGTCATCCTGATGGGCAT
>CAZVNF010000026.1:0-29887 GCA_964628215.1 uncultured Draconibacterium sp. | reverse complement strand
CGTGACCTCTTTTCAATGCCAGTTTTTCAATTTCCTGGCCCATTTTACCATATCCAAGTAATGCAATTTTCATACAGGGTTCCTCATTGATTGGTCAGAAATGCAGGCACAGTTTTACACCGCCGGCAGGTTTATATCCAAATCCGGTTGGCAATAATGCCGGCTCTGCTTTCAGAGTTAAATTTTCGCTGATATTAAAGGTATATAAGTGGGCATCCACTGTGGCATCCAGGATGTTCAGGGCATACCAGACCACGGTAATTAAAATGCTGATTTCAAGGTTCCTGCGGTAATATTCACGGTTCGAAAGCAGGTCGTCGGTTGAATATTTTTGGGTGAGGTCACTGTATGAACCATTCAAATTCCCATCGGCGGACTCAATATATGCGCATTTATAATTCAGATACTGATCAGCGTTGGTATAGATAAAATAGGTCATGAGCCCGAATCCGGCATATAAAACAGGCACTTTCCAGTATTTTTTATTATAAACCTGGCCTAATCCCGGTAAACAGGCCGACATAATAGTTGCTTTGGTGGGAGAATGTTCCTTTTCACGGATTGAGTCGGGCAGTTCGACAAACGTTGTGTCGGTTTGTGAAAACAGCCGGCAGGGATGAGTTAACAGGATTAATAAAAAAAAAGCCAAAAGAAGGTAAGCCCTCATCAAGATTCAAGTTTGGAGATGATCCTGTCGAAATCCTCAGAAGAATTAAATTCTATGATAATAGTTCCGGCTCCCTTGCTGTTCACTTTTAACTCAACCCTGGAAAGCAGTTTGTCATGCAGGCTCATTTTTGCTTTCTCAAACCTGGCAGGAAGACTTTTTTTAACAGGAACCTGAGTTTTTTGCTTACCCAGGTTTCTCACCATTTCTTCAACTTCGCGGACGGATGATTTTTTTTCAAGAATCTTTTTGAGAATCAGCAGTTGTGATTTTTCGTCCGGCACATTGATAATTGCACGGGCATGGCCCATGGTAATCAGGTTATCCCTTACGGCAACCTGAATCTCTGTTGGAAGCTTCAGGAGCCGGATATAATTTGAAATGGTCGACCGGTCTTTTCCCACCTTCTGACTCAGATCCTCCTGTTTTATCCTGCACTCTTCCAGCAATCGCTGGAAACTGATGGCTATTTCAAGCGGATTAAGATCTTCCCGCTGGATGTTTTCCACCAGGGCCATTTCAAGCATCTGTTCGTCATTGGCAAGCCTTACATAGGCAGGAACCTGCGATAACCCGGCAAGTTTTGACGCTTTAAGTCTTCGTTCACCGGAAATCAGCTGATATTTATTATGGCTGATCCTGCGAATGGTCAGTGGCTGAATAATACCGTGTTCCTGAATAGATCCTGCCAGCTCGCGCAGTTCATTTTCATCGAAATGAACCCTGGGTTGAAATGGGTTTGGTTCAATCTGTTCAACCCGGATCTGGGCTATATACTCTGCAGCATATTCTCCTGAAATTTCTTTCTGGGGATTTTCAGTTTCCGGGTTATCCAGCAATGCACTGAGGCCTCTTCCCAAGGCTTTCTTTTTACCGTGAATATCAGACATTGATCTCTTTTTCTTGATTGGTCAGCCTCGTGAGGTCATTATTTTGAAGGATTTCCCTGGCCAGGTTGAGGTAGTTGATCGCCCCGGAACTGTTGATGTCATGCATCATGATGGTCAGTCCAAAACTCGGGGCTTCACCCAGCTTGGTATTCCTGTTGATGATCGTTCTGAAAACCATTTGCTGAAAATGAACTTTAACCTCTTCCACAACTTGTTTTGCAAGGCTCAGCCTGTTGTCAAACATCGTGAGGAGAATTCCCTCGATATCCAGGCCCGGATTGAGCCTTGATTGAACTATTTTAATGGTATTGAGCAATTTACCAAGGCCTTCAAGCGCAAAATATTCGCACTGAACAGGGATAATAACAGAATCAGCTGCTGTAAGAGAATTTACGGTAATCAGGCCCAGGGAAGGAGAACAATCAATGATGATAAAATCATAATCATCCTTTATCCCGGCAATTACCTTGCGCATCATTTTTTCCCTGTTAGGCAGGTTGATCATCTCAATCTCCGCACCCACCAGGTCGATATGAGCCGGCAGCAGATCAAGAAAAGGCGTAGAGGTGTTCAAAATGATGTTCTTTGCCTCCACATCGTCAATAATGCACTCGTATATGCTGGTTTTAATATTTCTCGGATCAAAACCCACCCCTGAAGTGGCATTGGCCTGAGGGTCGGCATCAATGATCAATGTTTTATGCTCGAGTACGGCAAGACCTGCAGCCAGGTTAATGGCCGTGGTCGTTTTGCCTACGCCTCCTTTTTGATTCGCAATTGCAATTACTTTACCCATGTGGTATTTTAAACAAGTTCACAAAATTACACCGAAATAGCAACACCCTGAAGAATGTTGAAAAGTTTTAACAACAATCAACTGTCCCGGGAGGACAGCATTAAGAAAATGATAGCAACTGGCAGCTAGTTATGATCGGAATCGGCCGACAAGTCTTCAAACTCTATCGACCTTGCAGCTGCCTTTCCACCTTCGGACTCTGTTTCGATATATGCATCCGGTGTGTTTTCGGGTCTTTCAGGAGCCTGACCAGTTCTGATGTACTGAATTACGTCGCTTAACCCCAGGGCGAATTTATCAAAGTCCTCCTTATAAAGAAACAGTTTATGCTTCTCATAAAAAAACTTTCCCTGCTCATTATTGAATCTTCTTTTACTTTCCGTAATGGTGATATAATACTCCTCCCCAACGGTTGCCTTCACATCAAAAAAATAGGTTCGCTTACCCGCACGCACGGCACGTGAAAAAATTTCTTCCCTGTCCCGATCCTTATTATCCATTTCTTCCATCCTGCAGTCTGTTTAATTTAGTATATCAACATCGTTCAATTCAGCGGACGCAAAAATAAAAATATTATTTGAATACTAAATTTTATTTCTTATTTCCGTAGCTTTGCAGCCTTTAACGATCCCATTATATCATGTTCTTTTTCATAAATTTGTCATGTTAGGCAGAAGACATTACCGAATTAAGGTGCTTCAGGCATTGTATGCTTATTTTCAAGGCGGCGAAGCCCGGATAGAAGTTGCTGAAAAAAATCTTCTGCACAGTCTGGATAAGGTTTACGAACTGTACTTCGTTCAACTCTCCTTCCTGCTTGAAGTCATTCACTTCTATCGCTTCAGGATGGAAGAATCCAAGACGAAATTTTTCCCCACACCCGAAGAAGTCAATCCCAATTACAAATTATCGGAAAACCGGCTGGTAATGCAATTGCAGCAAAACCGGCAGGTGATTGATAATCTGGTGAAATATAAAATTTCCTGGACAGAAGAGCAGGAGATGGTTCGCAAAGTATACCAGAAACTGAAGGCCAGCAAGGATCATGCTGATTATCTTGCTTCGGGGGTCACATCCTACCGGGAAGACCAGGATTTCCTGGAGAAGATGTTCCGGAAATTCATTGCCAAATCACCTGATTTGCAATTTTATTGTGAGGAGCGAAATATTTTCTGGGACGACGATTTTGAAGTTGCCGCAGTATTTATCCTCAAAACGATCAAATTGATGTCCGAATCTTTCAGAGAGAAGGAATCACTCACCGGTTTGCTTACCAAAGGAATTGAAGAGGACCCCGAAGATGACCGGAAATTCATCCTGGAGCTTTTCCGTAAAACAATCATGAACAGTGAAGAGTCCGACAAACTGATCGATGCACGTACCCGTAACTGGGAACTCGAGCGGATCGCCCTTACGGATATTTTACTGATCAAAATGGCCCTTACCGAATTTACCAATTTTACCCAGATACCGGTGAAGGTAACCATGAATGAGTATATTGAAATTTCCAAGCAGTTCAGTTCACAGAAAAGCAAGCTTTTTATCAATGGAATCCTCGACAAACTGGTTTCGGATCTTACAGAAGAAAAAAAGATAAGAAAAACCGGCAGGGGACTGATGACATAGGATAATATATCAGGTGGTTTTCCGTTTGCAATTAAACCAAAAAGAAAATCGTGCATCACATACTTCGCAAAACCATCATTGTCTTTTGCCTGCAGGGTCTTTTTATTTTCCATCTCTCTGCACAAATCGGGGGTAACGGAACCTATAAATTTCTCGGGTATACAAACTCTGCCCGTATAGCAGGCATGGGCGGAAATTTCCTGGCCATCTACGACAATGACATAACCCTGACCCAGGCCAATCCCTCGCTGATCAACCCACTCATGAACAATAACCTGGCTTTGAGTTATGTAAATAACCCCGGGGGAGTCAATTACGGATTTGTGGCTTTTGCACATAACTTCAATAAAGTCGGATGTTTTGTCGGGAGTCTTCAATTCATAAACGATGGAAAATTTACCGGCGCTGATGCAGCCGGCAACATTACAGGCGATTTTTATGCTTCCGAATATGCTTTGAATTTGGGCTGGGGACGCCAGCTTTCTCCCTTGTTTTCAATCGGGGCAAATGGCAAACTGATTTATTCACAACTTGAATCGTACAATTCATTCGGCATTGCGGTGGATGTTGCCGGTTCCTACAAGTCCAAAGATGAATCCTTCACCGCTTCATTAATTGGCCGCAACATAGGTACTCAGCTTGTTCCCTATCTCCCCGGACAATATGAACCTCTTCCCTTCGAACTTCAGGTTGGGATGTCTCAAAAACTTCTGCATATCCCTTTGAGGTTTTCTCAACTATTCACCAATTTGCAAAAGTGGGACCTCACTTATACTGATCCCAGCGATCCGGCCAATACCGCCGATCCTATTACCGGTGAAGTAAAAGAGAAATCAGGGGCAGCCAAAGTTGCAGATGGAATCATGCGCCACATTGTGCTGGGTGCCGAACTTACCATTGCCAAAGTACTTGCCATCCGCATCGGGTATAATTACCAGCGCCGGCAGGAACTTAAACTGACCAATAAAGCCGGGCTCACCGGTTTTTCAATGGGTGCAGGCCTCCGGGTGAAAATGTTCAGCCTGAGTTATACCCGCGCTTCCTATACAGCCGCTATCCCCCTGAACTATATCACCGTGGGGGTTAGTTTGCAGGAATTTGTTAAAAAACAATAAAGGTGCAGGTCACCATTGACTCCCTTTCGGGCTTTTGCTTCGGTGTGAAACATGCAGTAGAAGTTGCCGAGCGTGAACTCAGGCAAAGTCCTGTTCTGTATTGCCTTGGCGATATTGTTCACAATAAAATGGAAGTAAGCCGCCTCCGGGAAATGGGGCTGGTTATTATCACTCATGAAGACCTGCGTTTACTTTACGATTGTAAAGTGCTGATCCGCGCTCATGGTGAGCCCCCCGAAACCTATCGCATTGCCTTTCGTAACCAGATCGAACTTATTGATGCCTCTTGTCCTATCGTACTTGCCCTGCAAAACAGTATTCGAAAGGGTTTTACCGAAATGTCGCCGGTGGGTGGACAAACCGTAATCTATGGAAAAGAGGGGCACGCTGAGGTTAATGCCCTGATAGGGCAAACAATCGGAACGGCCATCGTAATAGAAAATGAAGATGACCTGGCAAAAATTGATTATTCACTTCCCGTGCGTTTGTACAGCCAGACTACAAAAAGTGTGGATGGATTCCGGAGAATAGTGGAATTGATCAGGATGCGGATGGAGGTTGATTCAAATGGACTCCCTGTTGATTTTAAATGGAATGACAGCATTTGCAGGCAGGTTTCGAACCGTTCGGAACAGTTGCGCTTGTTTGCTTCACAGTTTGATACAGTGATTTTTGTCAGTGATATGAAAAGTTCAAACGGGATGATCCTGTACGAAGTGTGTAAGAGTGTGAATTCCGCAACTATACTGGTGTCAGGCCTTGCTGATTTGAAGCCTGCATGGTTTGAAAATGTAAATTCCACCGGAATTTGCGGAGCAACATCAACCCCCATGTGGCTGATGGAAGAAATTGCCGAAGGAATCCGAAAAATCAATGACTGAGATGTACCTTCAAAAATTAATACTCACCGGGTTCAAGAATTATTCCCAGGCTGAATTTGAATTTTCAGAGAAAATCAATTGCTTCGTTGGGAACAATGGGGTTGGGAAGACCAATCTCCTTGATGCGATCCACTATCTTTCCTTCTGCAAAAGTTTTTTCACAAGCCTTGACGCACAAAATATCCGCCATGGAGACGATTTTTTTGCCATTCACGGTCATTTTCAGAGGGGGGATGAACAATCAGACCTGGTTCAGTGTATCCAGAAAAAAAACCATCGAAAGAGGTTTCTGTTCAATCGAAAAGAATATGAAAGACTGGCCGACCACATCGGGAATTTTCCGCTGGTCATGATTTCTCCATACGATCGCGATCTGATCAATGATGGAAGCGAATTGCGCAGAAAGTACATCGACAGTGTGATTTCCCAGTTCGATAAATTTTATCTCGACGACCTTATCCAGTATAATAAAGCCTTATTTCAGCGTAATGCTTTGCTGAAATCATTTGGTGAACATCATTTTTTCGATGCTATTGCACTCGAAACCTGGGATGAGCAGATGATCAGGCTGGGTGAGCAATTGTTTCTCCGGAGGAATTCTTTCCTGGAACAGTTCATTCCCCTGTTTCAGCAGTACTTCGCGCTGCTCAGCAATGGCTCTGAAACGGTAGATATCAGGTATGTCTCCCAATGTAACGGAACTTCGTACCGGGAGGCATTCAATGCTGCCCGGGCAAAGGACA
The DNA here is from genome assembly GCA_964628215.1 of uncultured Draconibacterium sp. Classification (GTDB taxonomy): domain Bacteria; phylum Bacteroidota; class Bacteroidia; order Bacteroidales; family FEN-979; genus CAIVAT01. Next base: position 23,169 of record CAZVNF010000026.1, on the reverse strand, counting down.
GGCTGGCGCAATATACTACCATGGGGATTCACAAGGACGACCTTGATTTTACGATTGATGACTATCCTGTAAAGAAATTCGGATCACAGGGACAACAAAAATCATTTGTGATTGCCGTCAAACTGGCCCAGTTTGATTACACCCGCAACGTAAAAGGATTCAACCCGATTCTGCTGCTCGATGATGTTTTTGACAAACTTGATGATTTACGGGTGGCTCAACTGATCAAACTGGTGAGCGAAAACAGTTTCGGGCAGGTGTTTATTACCGATACCAGCAGGCAAAGGATCGGTTCAATCTTTGATTCTATGGATATCGGGCATAAGGTTTTCAATATTCCGGTGGTTGTTGGGGAATGAGCAATGAGCAATGAGCAATGAGCAATGAGCAATGAGCAATGAGCAATGAGGAATTCAAATGAAAAGCCGTTAAAGGCAGCTATTGAGGAGTTTTTAGATACGTTCAGGTTGCGCGACAAGCTAAACCAGGCAAAGGTGATTGAGGCCTGGGAGAAGGTGGTAGGGGAGATGGTTGCAAAAAACACCAGTCAATTACATATACGCAATAAAGTTCTTTTTGTAAAGGTGAATTCTGCTGCCCTGAGAAATGAGCTGTTGTTTGCCAGAACCAAAATCATGAATGCATTGAATAAAGAAGCCGGGGCAATAGTTATAGAAGATATTGTACTCAACTAAACTAAAGGTGTACTTCATTTTACCTGGCAGGAGAGCAGTTTTTTATCCTCAATCCATGCTTCGAGTTTATCCCCGACTTTTACCGGACCTACTCCGGCAGGTGTACCGGTGAAGATATAATCTCCCGTGCGCAAGGTCATAAATTGAGAAACCGAGGTAACAATATCATCGAAATCATGGATCATCATGCCTGAATTTCCCTGCTGAACGGATGTTCCATTCAGATCGAGATGAAATCCGATGTTTTTTACATCATGAAATTCTGATTTTGGGAGAAAGAGACTGACAGGCGCCGACTGATCGAATCCTTTTGCAATTGCCCAGGGAAGTCCTTTTTCCTTTGCCGCATCCTGCAGGTCGCGTGCTGTCATATCGAGACCGATCCCGATTTCGTCATAATAGGTATGAGCAAATTTTTTCTGAATATTTTTCCCGACTTTACAAATTTTTAACACAAGTTCCACCTCGTAATGGATATTCATGGAAAAGGACGGGTAATAAAACGGTCTGTTCCGGATGAGCAAAGCCGTATCCGGCTTCATGAAAAAAACAGGGGAGGTGGGTATGGCATTGTTGAGCTCCCTGATGTGGTCAACATAATTTCGCCCGATGCAAATGATTTTCATGACAGGTTCAGAAATAGATCAGAATAGGTCAAGTTTAACCGAAGTATTTGTGTTGCTTCTGAGTTTTAATACGGTAAGTACTTTTTTTGTTGACAAGGGAAACTCACTTTTCATCATCCAGCTGTAGTAGGAGGGTTCGTCGATGAAAACCTGCGCAACCGCTTTCCCCTTGTGTTTCCCGAAATTAAATACCTCAACGTTCTTTTCGTTATACACAATGTGACCGATCAGGTCAACCGCTTTTGTTGAGTAGGAAAACTCGCTGAGCGCCTTTACATCATTGACAACAGGTTGAGTCAGATTTCCTTTCTTATCCTTAAAGGCAACATCGGCATACCTGTCTAACTGGGCCTTCAGGATTTCGTAGGTAGCAATGGTATCTGCTTCCGCACTGTGTGCATTCACAAGGTCTTTCGAACAATAAAATTTGTATGCGGCAGACAGGTTGCGGGGTTCCATTTTATGAAAGATATTCTGAACATCGACAAACCTTCTGCCTTTCAGTTCAAAATCGATTTCAGCCCGGAGAAACTCTTCCACTAAAAGCGGAATATCGAAATGATTTGAGTTATAGCCTGCAAGATCACAATTCTCAAGAAACTGGGCCAGTTCACGGGCTACCTGTTTAAAGGTCGGGCAATCCCTGACATCCTCGTCGGAGATTCCGTGTATTTCTGTAACCTCAGGCGGAATGGGCATTTCCGGATTGATCCGGAGGGTTTTTATTTTGGTGGTACCATCAACCTGCTGCCTGACAATACTTATTTCAACAATACGATCTGTTGCTACTTTGATCCCGGTGGTTTCCAGGTCGAAGAATGCAATGGGTTTGGTCAGATTCAGTTCCATTAAATGGTTTGGTTGTTATCAAAATTCTCAAGATGCTTCACTATGCTGTTCAGGAACTGTCCTCCCAGGGCGCCATCGATTACCCGGTGATCGTAGGTCACAGACATCATCATGATCGGACGGATGGCCATCGTGTCCCCTTCGGGAGTTTCAATGACTACAACCCGCTTTTTAATGGCACCAACCGCAACAATTGCAGTTTGTGGCTGGTTGATGATGGGTGTTCCCATGAGGGTTCCGAATGATCCGAGGTTGGTGAGCGAAATGGTTCCCCCGGTGATTTCATCCGGTACAAGCTTACTGATACGGGCACGCTGAGCGAGGTCATTTACTGACTTTACCACACCTAACAGGCTTTTTTCATGGGCATTGCGGATTACCGGAACGATGAGGTTGAAGTTCGGCAGTGAAACGGCCATGCCGATGTTGACGTTTTTGTGAATGATCACCTTGGTGCCGTCAACAGAAACGTTTACCAGCGGAAAGTCCCTGACTGCCCTGGCAATGGCTTCGATAAACACCGGGGTGAATGTGAGCTTTTCATTCTCCCTTTTCTGGAACATGTCTTTATTTTTTTCCCGCCATTGCACAACCCGCGTCATGTCCACTTCCTGGAAAGAGGTGACATGTGCTGAGGTTTGCACCGATTTTACCATGTGGCTTGCAATCAGCTGCCGTATGCGGTCCATCTCCACAATGCGGTCTTCCCCGGGAATAATCTGAGGTATGGCCTGGGGTGCAACTACCGGAATTGAAGCAGCCACGATCTGTGCCTGGTTTTCAAGCGGTTTAATGCCCTGTTTCCGTTCCCTGAGGTATTCAAGCAGATCCTGTTTTGTAAGCCTGTCATCCTTACCGGTTCCTGAAATTGCATCCAGTTCGGTAAATGAGATGTTTTCCTGCTGTGCGATACTGCGCACCAGCGGAGAGTAGAACCGGGTTCCTGAAGCAGATTCAATGTTCTGACTTACATGAACATCAGGCATCTCAACAGGAGGGTCATTTCCTGACAATGCGGCAACTGTAGGACCGGCATTGCAGGAAACTGCAGGCGGTGCCGCTTCGGGCTGACTGGCGGGCAAAGATTCTGATCCACCCGATGTGTCGATAATGGCAAATACAGCACCTACAGGAACAAGGTCCCCTTCAGTGAATAATTTTTTTATAAGTTTTCCTGAAACGAGAGAGGGGATTTCCGAATCAACTTTATCGGTTGCTATTTCAACTATTGACTCATCTTCCTGGATCATATCTCCTTCATGTTTCAACCATTTCGTGATGGTCGCTTCGATAACGCTTTCGCCGAGTTTGGGTACAACTACCTCATAATTTGCCATATACAGATGACTTGTTTGATTTGATGCAAAGGTAACTCTTTTTCTTATTTTGAACCGTTCAAAATAGAAATAACTTTTAAATCCTGCCCAAATTTCTGAATCCTTTTATGATGATGTTTAAGTCGTTGGTAAGCTTATAATCACGGGCATAGAGCAGGTCGAGGCGGGCAGTAGTATCCTCGGGAACATTTTTATTCCGAAAAGCATCCAGCGGGGTAAGTACGCCATGCTTTATCTCAGGTAATTTACTTGCCTCATTGTCTGTGTCGGAAGTAAAACCAATCCACGACTTCAATGCAAACAACACCGAGAAGATATTCCGCATCAGTCCGATCGGGTTTCTGACCAAAAACATGGCAATGGGATAAACAGCCAGGAGGGTAAGCGCGGTCATGAAATCAAGCATTCGTTTGTTCCTTCTGTTTGATCTCTTTACAATGGCATTAATATCAATAACATATAAATCACCGGAGGTGTTAATCGAATTGCTTCCGATGATTGACAAACTTTCGGGGGGGGCAATCTTGTAATCAACCTGTTCATTTTTCAACTCCGACATTTTGTCGATGATGACCTGTGCCGGAACATCTTTTGCACAAAAAATTACTTCATTGATTTTGTGGATGTGAATAATTTCCTTGATTTGACCGAGATGTCCGATAAACCCATTTGTATTATTCCTGTGGTGATGGTAACTGACCAGCCCGGTAAAAGATGGATTCATCCCTGTTTGCTGCAGCAACTCGGCAACCCGCTCCGATTCGTCTCTTTCGCCGATAATCACAAACCGTTTGTTCTTTTCAGAGTTCAGTTTATACCCGTTGATATTGAAAAAGTGGAGTAAAAACCTTTCTGCCAGCATTACCAGGGTTCCCCAGACAGCTCCAAGGATGATAAGAGCCCGTGAAAAGCGATAACTTTCGTTCAGCAGGGAGTAAACCACCAGGATAATGATGGTTCCGACAATCATCCCCTGCACAATGCGTCTCAGCCTGATAGGCTTGTCATACCCTCCGCTCAGGTAGATGCACAGCAGCCAGATGGAAAGATAAACCGGCACAGCCACGTGGATGAACGCATACGGATAATGCCCTCCATCCGGAAAAATGAAATGTTTTTCCCAGTAAGCTTTGATGAAAAATATGCCGGCAAAAATCAGCGATGCATCCACCAGCGGCAGGATGATCTTGTTGAAAAACCGGGTGAGGATTGAAATCAGGGCACGGAAATAAATGGCTATATTGATCATGACGGAAAAAGCACGGGCATTTTCTTTTGAGAAATGCTTTCGCGCAAATACGATCATGGCATTGTAAAATACAAACACATAATTCAGGCTGCCTTTTTTGGTGCTTTCACCTTTATAGTGAATGATACGCGTACCGGGGTAATAGTAGTTTTTGTAGCCTGCTTTCGTAATGCGGTAACTCAGGTCAATATCTTCCCCGTACATGAAAAATGCTTCATCCAGCAGGCCGATCTTGTCAAGAACTTTCTTCCGCAACAGCATGAAAGCCCCGGCAAGAACATCCACCACGTGGGTTTTATCCTTATCAAGATACCCCAGGTGATAGGTGCTGAATATGCGCGATTTCGGGAATAGGGAGGATAAACCAAAAACCTTGAAAAATGCCACTGAAGGATAAGGTAAACCACGTTTGCTTTCCGGGAGAAATTTCCCCTTGCCATCCAGCATTTTAACGCCAAGCCCTCCTGCATCGGGATGCTGATCCATAAATTCAACCACCTTTCTCAGCGTATCGTCTTCAACAATGGTGTCGGGGTTAAGCAATAACACATATTCCCCTTTTGATTTGCGGATTGCCTGGTTATTTGCCGAAGAAAATCCTTTATTATCTTTATTTTCAATGAGATGAACTTCAGGAAATTTCTCCTTGACCATCTTTACCGAACCATCCACCGAATCATTATCCACCACGAATATTTCAGCGTCAATTCCTCCACAGGCATTTTGCACCGAATGAAGGCACTGTTCAAGAAAATACTTGACATTGTAATTAACGATGATGATTGATAGTTTCATCCGGTTTTCTTGATTCGCCTGTAAAGTTATAGTTATTCAACCAATCTAAAAACTAAATCGCTCCTGCTTCTATCATCAAAACAATCTGTTCGATGGCCTGATCGCTTCCGCCGGGATCATAATCGGTTTTAAGATCATATCCGAAGATCTTTGCCATAGTTTGCCAGATAAACGCAGTGAATTTGCCCCTGAGTTGCCTGACGATGTCGAAGGTTGAATTGCCTGTTTCCCTGTAAATCAGTTTAATAAGAATTTTTCCTTGTGAAAAGGTCAGCTCCTTCAGTTCGTCCCCAAACTGTTTTTCAAGCTCCTTTTCTGCTTTTTTCATGAATATTTTCTGTTCTTTTTCTGACGGAATCGTATCGAGAATTGACTTGTATACAGACAGTTGTTTCCCGGCCATCTTCGCGTACGGATATACTTTTTTAACATTATAAACCAGTTTATCATAACGGGCGGTTGCTCTTTTACCCTGAACCGGAACTGGTGGAAAAATGACCACGGCCCTTACGTCGACCATGGCAACCGTATCACCATCAATGATTTGAGTTGAAGGAACAGTTTTAGTAGTATCCTGTGAAAAGACAAAAATCCTGTAAGAAAAAAAGAAAATGATAAATAGGATTCCTTTAGGCATCGGATTCGCTGTTCAAAAGATCATTCTGATAACGAAAAAACAGCAACTTTGGTATCAGGCAACCTTCAGCCTTGCCATACTTGTTTTTCGGAATTTCTCTTCAACAAAATCGGCTGTTACGTGGAAGGTTTTTACGTTACTTTTCGACGGCAGTTCAAACATGGCATCGTTCATAATTCCTTCAAGTATAGAGCGTAAGCCGCGGGCTCCCAGTTTAAACTCAATTGCTTTGGCTACAATAAATTCCAGCGCATCTTCATCGAATACCGCTTTGATATTATCCAGGTCGAACAGTTTGGTATACTGCCTGATCAGTGAATTCTTTGGTTCAGTGAGTATCCTCCGGAGCGTTGCATGGTCAAGCGTGTGCATGTAAGTAACGATCGGCATTCTGCCCACAAGTTCAGGAATCAGTCCGAATGATTTCAAGTCAACAGGGGTGATATATTCAAGGATATGGTCCTTGTCAATTGTTTCATGCTTCCGGTCGGTTTTATATCCTATCTTATTGGTTTGCAGACGTATTGAGATTTTCTTTTCAATGCCATCAAAGGCACCCCCGGTGATAAACAGGATATTCTGGGTGTTGATCTGGATCATTTTCTGTTCAGGGTGCTTCCTGCCTCCCTGGGGTGGTACATTGACGATGGCCCCTTCAAGCATTTTAAGCAACGCCTGTTGAACCCCTTCACCACTCACATCGCGGGTTATCGAAGGATTATCGCCTTTACGGGCGATCTTGTCAATCTCGTCGATGAAAATAATACCCCGTTCAGCAGCAGCCACATTAAAATCGGCTACCTGCAGCAGTCTTGAAAGGATGCTTTCCACATCTTCTCCAACATACCCGGCTTCAGTTAGTGCGGTAGCATCGGCAATGCAAAAGGGGACGTTGAGCATTTTAGCCACGGTTCTTGCGAGCAAGGTTTTCCCGGTGCCGGTCTCTCCGACGATGACAATGTTCGATTTTTCGATTTCAACGTCGTCCTTTTTAGCCTCTTTCGCGTGTGCCAGACGTTTGTAATGGTTGTACACCGCAACAGCAATAACTTTTTTTGCCTCATCCTGACCAATAACAAACTGATCGAGATACTGTTTGATCTCGATCGGTTTCATCGGGATGATATCCGGAAGGTCTTTCCGCTTTTCCGCCGGCATTTCTTCCTGGAGGATCAGTTGTGCCTGGTGAACACACTGATCGCAAATATGACCTTCCAGGCCTGCGATAAGCATCCTGGTTTCACGTTTTGCACGACCGCAGAAAGAACATTTGTCAGCTGATTTTGCCATGCTAATTGTCTTTTTTGGAACGGACCAGGATTTCATCGATCATACCGTATTCACGGGCTTCTTCGCTGGTCATCCAGTAATCGCGATCGGCATCCTTCAGAATCCGTTTGTATGACTGGCCCGAATGAAGTGAAATGATCTCATATAACTCTTTCTTGAGTTTCTGAATTTCCCGGGCAGTAATGTCAATATCAGAAGCCTGGCCTTCGGCGCTGCCCATCGGCTGGTGAATCAGGATGCGGGAATGTTTTAATGCCGTGCGTTTGCCTTTTTCACCTGCACAGAGCAGGATGGCTCCCATAGATGCAGCCATTCCGGTACAGATCGTGGCCACATGCGGGTTTATATACTGCATGGTGTCATATATGCCTAACCCTGCATAAACCGAACCTCCCGGGGTGTTGAGATAAATCTGGATATCCTTGCGGGAGTCAACAGATTCGAGGAACAGGAGCTGCGCCTGGATGATATTGGCAACATAATCATCAATGGGAACCCCCAGGAAAATGATCCTGTCCATCATCAGGCGGGAAAAAACATCCATGGTGGCAATGTTCAGCTGCCTTTCTTCGATAATAGTTGGCGATATATAATTGGAAGCTATGGATTTATATTTAGCAAGGGAGAGGCTGTTGATGCCTTTGTGCCCTATGGCATATTTTGAAAATTCGTCCATGTTGAAGTGTGTTTCAGTGGAAATTATCAATGTTTATGATCATGGTTGTGATCGTGGTCGTGATCGTGGTCATGGTCGTGGTCATGGTCGTGGTCGTGGTCATGGTCGTGTTCATGATCATGTTCATGGTCATGCCCGTGACTTGCGGCTGCAAGTTTAATGTAATCGTCGTAGGAAATTTCTTTGTCGTGGAAAGTCATGGCGGACTTGAAAAAGTCCATCATTTTTGCATTGTACAGCTGATCGTTGATCCGTTGCACCTGCTCTTTGTTTTGCATAAAGGTATCTACGATGGATTCGTAACGTTTCACCATCTCAGGATCCATATCAGCCATGTTGATCTGGCGCAACATGTATGTCCTGATATAGTTACGGATATCTTCATCCTTTACTTCGATACCATTTTCCTTGATAAGCTTATTCTCGATAAGTTGCCATTTCATTGATTCGGCAAAGGAGTCGTAATTTTTCTCGATCTCTTCCGGTGTGTATTTCCCTTCATTGTTATCAAGGAGCCAGCGTTTCAGAAATTCATCCGGTAAAGGGAGTTCGGTGTTTTTTACCAATGCAGTGGTAATGTTATTGAACAGGAGTTTGTCGGTTTCAGCTGCAAAACTCATTGCAGCGTCTTTTCTCACTTGTTCCCTGAAGTCTTCCTCTGTTTGCAGATCAAGCCCCGGATAAACCATATTGAAGAATTCCGGGTTCATTTCGGCTGGTTCAACTGCAGGTTCCACAGGCTCTTTCTTTGTGTCAACCGGAGCAGCCTCAGGATCGGTCACTTCGGCATCGGCAGCAATGATTTCAACTGCATCTTCCACCTGGGCACTGTCAGAAATAACAGGTTTGCCAAACCGTTTGCGTGTATCTTCAATGTATTTGTCTAACATATCATCATCTACGGTGATGATGTGATTTTCGATCTGAAGGTCCTGATCAACCGGGATGGTGAATTCAGGTGCCAGCCCCAGATCAAAATAGAATTCAAATGAATCCTGGTTTTCAAAGTCGATGGCTGAGTTCTTTTCCAGGTTAGGCAAAGGGTTTCCAAGGATGTCAATTTTCTCATCCCTGATATAACTTACAAGGTTATCGGAAATAAGTTTGTTTACTTCGTCGGCCAAGATGGCTCTCCCATACATTTTTTTTATCAGGCCGGTGGGAATATGGCCTGGCCGGAAACCGGGAATGTTGGCTTTACGTTTGTAATCCGCAATTTGTTTCTCAACAGCTGGGGCATAATCAGCAGGGCTGATCTCGAATTTAAGCAGCGCTGTAAGCGGTCCGGTACTTTCTTTGGTAATGTTCATGAAAAATGGTCTTGTATTGGTTATACAATAAAAATGGTGCGGATGAAGGGACTCGAACCCCCACGCCCGAAGGCACAAGATCCTAAGTCTTGCGCGGCTACCAATTACGCCACACCCGCATGCAGGATCTCCCAGAAAATGGAGTGCAAAGTTACACTTTTTTTAGATACACTATTTCAGCGATGCCAAAGCGGCTTCATAATTTGGCTCCTGAACGATGTCGGGAACCTGCTCACTGTAAAGAACGATGCCGTTTTCATCTACGATAACCACTGCACGTGAAAAAAGGCCGGCCAGGGGGCCGTCGATGATGGTAACACCAAAATGGTTGCCAAAATTGTCATTCCGCAGGGCTGACGCAGAAATGACATTTGTAAGTCCTTCGGCTGCACAAAAACGGCCATGCGCAAAAGGCAGGTCTTTTGAAACACACAAAACCACTGTGCCAGGATACTTTTCTGCCTCAGCATTGAATTTTCTTACCGAGGTGGCACAAACACTGGTGTCCAGACTTGGAAAAATGTTGAAAACAATCTTTTTTCCTGTGAATCCAGACAACGAAATGTCGGACAGATCAGTCTTTGTCAATAGAAAGTCAGGAGACTTCTTTCCTAATTCGGGGAGTAAACCAATCGTATGAATCGGGTTACCTTGTAATGCAATCGTTGCCATAGGTCGAGTTTTTAAATAAGCTGCAAAATTAGTAAATTGTAATATTACTGTCCCATTTTCGTTAAAAGAATATAATGATTGTTTTCACAGCCGCCCCTGCCCGTAGTTACTTGTCGTTTCTTATAAGAAAGATGAAGAATAGCCGTCTGGTTGTTTTTATCCTTTGTATCCTTGTTGTAAATACTTCACTATCAGCACAGGAGATGCTGGGAACTACCCTGGGAAATTATTCCGGGATAAATGGTATTCAGTTGAATCCCAGTTCTTTGCATAATTCAAAATCATACCTTGACGTACAGTTGATCGGCCTGGATGTATTCCTTCAGAACAACTATTTATATATGCAAAAGTCGGATTACCGTTTCAGCAATTTTTTTAAACCAGGGTATGAATTGCCAACTCATCAGGAGGAATATGCTACCGAAGTGAGGAATTTTTATCATTATGACAATTTGAAATATAAGAATGCCTTTGTTCAGCAGAGGATTGATGGCCCGGGTGCCATGCTGATCTGGGGACATCATGCTTTCGGATTGAGTACCGCAGTGAGAACGGTTGTATCCATGGTAAACGTGCCGCAGGATCTGGCAAACTTTATATACCTGGGCCTTAACTATACACCCCAGCAGAACATTAATTATTCAGACAATGGCCCCATCCGGGCAAACGTGATGTCGTGGGGAGAGATTGGTTTGACCTACAGCAATACGTTTTATGCACGCGGATTCAATGTTCTGTCAGCAGGCGTTTCAGTAAAACGGTTGCTTGGATTGGGAGGAATGTACCTGAAAGCACGAAACCTGGAGTATATTGTGCCCAATGATTCTACCATTGAGATTAAAAATGTGGATGCAGATATAGGCCTGGCTTTACCGGTGAATTACACCAACAACACCGTGCTCACCTCTCCCTTGTTTAAAGGTGGCGGGTTTGGAATCGATTTGGGAGTAACCTATACCCGGCTTGCGCATTATCACCAGACGGAGTACTTTAATACCTTATGTGCCCAGCCTTACGAAGATTATCTTTACAGGATCGGGGTTGCGTTGATTGACATCGGTGGTATTTCCTTTAAAAACAATGCAGTAAAGATGAAAATTGACAACCAAAATTCTTACTGGACGGATGTAAATAGTTTAAAATTCACCTCAATTGGTCAGTTTCTTGACACGCTCAGCTACCAGTTTTATGGAAATAATACTTCGGCATATGCCGGGGAAAACTTTACTCTGTGGCTTCCTTCGGCGTTAAGTGTCCAGTTCGATTATCATCTGCAGAAAAACTGGTATGTCAACACCAGCCTGATCTATGGTTTTCCGTTGGCCACAGGCGCCATTTCAAGGCCGGCAGAACTCTCGGTGACCCCCCGGTATGAAACCCGGTGGTTTGAAGCAAGCATGCCCGTGTCGTTGTATAACTGGCAGTTAGCGAGGATAGGTTTAGCCATGAGAATCTACGGACTAACAATTGGTACAGATAAAATCGGGGGTTTCTTTCATTTCAATGATTTTACCGGCCTTGATTTTTATATGTCGCTCAAACTCTTTTTCAACAAAGGAAACTGCAGGAACAAGGGTCCGGTTCATTGCGGCAGCATTGAACCGAAAAAGATCAAATATTAAACCTCCGACATCCTTACATCCAGGGCATCACGCAGCGCATTGCCAATAAGCATGAAGGCCAGTACCATCACCATGATGGCGATTCCCGGGAGGATGGCAAGGTAGGCATAGTCGAGCACGATGTATCCATAATTTTCCTTGATCATTGAACCCCAGGATGGCACAGGAGGCTGTACTCCCAAACCCAGGAAGCTCAGCCCGGCTTCCATCAGGATTGCCGAGGCAAAATTGGCGGCAGAGATTACAATAACCGCAGCCATCACATTGGGAAGTATGTGATGGAAAATAATCCTGAAATCTGAAAATCCCAGGGCCCTTGCCGCTTCAACATATTCTTTTTCGCGGATACTCAGAATCTGGCCTCTTACCACCCGGGCCACCTCCACCCACATGGTAAGTCCTACCGCAATAAACACCTGCCAGAAGCCTTTGCCTAAGGCGAAGGTGATGGCGATCACCAGTAAAAGCGTAGGGATTGACCATACCACATTGATCAGCCACATGATCATGTTATCGACCCATCCCCGGTAATACCCCCCGATGGCGCCAATGAAAATTCCGATAACCAATGATATTAGTACGGAAATCATTCCTACCGACAGGCTCACCCGTGTGCCTATCATCAGCAGGCTCAGGTAATCGCGGCCGAAACGGTCGGTTCCGACCCAGAATGTTTTTCTTACAGGCATCTCTACCCGGCTCAGCGGCAGGCTCTTAACAAGTGAAATATCGCCGGGAAGCGCCCCGTATTCAATATATAGAATATGATCGTTCACAATTAAATATGAACGGACCGGAATGTTTTGTGTGCCACTTTTTTTTCCTGAGATCATGGTTTTATAAAAAGCCTGCGCATTGGTGCGGATTCCGTCATTTTTAACCGGAAGCATGGTAACTGAAAAACCAGGTTTTTTCAATCCGATTTCCAGGTATTGGTCGTTGGCAAAGGGTGTGGAGTCAGGGGTGATGAGGTATCCCAGGCAGGCTATGAGCACTGCCACACCCACAAACAGGAGCGAACCAAAGCCCAGCCGGTTGTTTTTAAATTTTTTCCAGGCCAGGGAACTGAGTGATGTATTTTTTTGTACTTTTGCAAAATCAAACATGGTGGTCGTAGCTCAGTTGGTTAGAGCGATAGATTGTGGATCTATAGGTCGTGGGTTCAAGCCCCATCTTCCACCCTCCAAAAAAGGCTGCAACGGCAGCCTTTTTTTATTTCAATGTTCCCTTGAAAGTTCCCCGGTATTCCTCCCAGGTTGCAGTTAAATAGGCATCTGTACCAAAGTAGTTGATCACACCTTCAAAGTCCGCAGCCTTCTGATATCCTGCAACCACAGTCAGCTTTTGCCCTTTTTCATTGAGAAAGACGTACGACGGATATGACATTTTCCCACTGAGCAGTTCAATAGCCAGTTTATGCGTGGCCCGCTTTCCGTTTGGGTTTGGATTCACAAATATCTGGCCATCCAGAACAACCGTATCCTTACGTTCCGCATCCAGTTTGACACAATAAAAATTTTTACTCATGTATTTGGCAATCGTTGGGTTGGCAAAAGTTTCAGCATCCATTTTTTTGCACCATCCGCACCAGTCAGTAAATACATCGACAAATATTTTTTTCGGTTTCTTTTTGTTCAGGGCATACGCCTCTTCAAAGGAGTACCATTTAATAACCGCCCCCTTATCCGCCGGCTTTTGTTTTTCCTGTGCCAGCATCGTGCCGGGAACAAAAAATATAAAGGATAAAAAAGTAAGTATAAACAGTCTGTTATATTTCATAAAATCTAACTTAAAATGTTAAAAATTCCCCCAACTTCAATATTCAAAATTCGTTGATCAATATTCGATATTCCTTTTCCTGTATCACCCCCGCCTGTCCATCTCCCGCATATGATCCTTCTGCTTCAGAGTTTCTCTTTTATCATACGAATGTTTCCCCTTGGCAAGCGCGATGTTGAGCTTGGCCAGTCCCTTTTCATTGATAAATAAAAGAACAGGAATGATGGTAAATCCCTTTTCCTTTACTTTTACTAAAAGTTTTTTCAGTTCCCTTTTAGTAAGCAGGAGCTTTCGGTCACGTTTTGGCTCATGGTTATAGTGGGTCCCAAACGAATATTCCGCAATGTGCATGTTGCGCACAAAAAGTTCACCAAGCGTAAAGGTACAATAGGCATCGGCCAGGGAGGCCGTGCCATCCCTGATCGATTTAATCTCGGTTCCCGTAAGCTGAATGCCTGCTGTAACTTCCTGGATCAGAAAGTATTCATGGGATGCCCGCTTATTCCTTATACTGATTTTTTTCTCCATCTATTTTTTTTCCGGCATCAGCACCACACGGATATAATGATCGGGTTTCAGAAATTCAGATGCTGCAACTTTCAGGTCATCAGTGGTAATGGCATTCACACGGTCGTTAAATGTACCAATATTGTTTGGCGAGTCGTGGTTGAAATACAACGACTCAATTTTTCTAAGCCAGAATTCGTTTTTTTCGAGATCGGTTTCTCTACCGCGGAGCATGGTTTCCTGTGCTTTTTTCAGATCAACCACCGAAGGGCCGTTTTTCCTGATGTTCTTGATTTCGCCAAAAACAGCTTTGGTCAGTTTGTCTGTGGTTTTTGGAGAGCAGCCGAACATCACCATCAACTGAACGGTGGGAGTTGGATACTGATCGAGATTGACCATGACCTGGGGGGAGTAAACTCCGCTCATTTTTTCACGGATCTGTTCGATGAGTTTTATACTGATAATCTCCCTGATCATGTTCATGCATAACACATTCTTTTCATTCCATACAAATGTTTCCGGCATCACCAGTCCGACCATGCTTTGCGGATCGGTGCCCTTGTACATGGTGAGGTTTGTTACTCCTGCTGCAGGTTTTGGAGAAGTGTCTTTCCATGTTTCATTGCGGTTTAAACCCGGCAGACTGCCGAAATATTTTTCAATAACGGGCGAAATCGAGTCTACGGAGAAGTTTCCGACCATGAAAAATTTGAAATCCCCGGCATCGGCAAAACGGTCCTTATAGATTTTAAATGCCTGGTCGAGATTGACTTCATTGAGCTGGGCCGGTGAAGGGAAAATCACCATGCGTTTGTACCCGGGGTAGACTACTTTGAACAATGTGTCGTAGAAAGTCATCACAGGATTGCTCTTCATGAATTTCATCTGGTTTTCCATTTGCGACATAAAGGCTTTGAATGCCGTGGTATCCTTACGTGGTTGTTCAAAATAGAGATAGACTAGTTGCATCATTGATTCAAAATCCTTGGGTGCGGCGTTTCCCCTGAAACCCTCCTTCACGTCATCAATGAACGGACTGATCTGAAGGTTTTTACCCTTTAACTTTTTTTGAAGCTCCACATTGTCGAAATTGCCGGCTCCGCTCATATCAATGATCTGTGATATGTAATTCGCCGACATGAAATCGTTGTCGGGAACAAGTGAATGCCCACCGGGGCTGTAGGCCGAAACCAGGATCTCATCGTTTTTGAAGGTGGTGGGTTTCAAAGCTACCGTAACTCCGTTCGACAGGGTAAGTTCGGTAAAGCCAAGTTCTTTATTCTCCTTGACACCCGTGATCTTGCCCGGCTTGATTTCTGTTGAAACAAGGGGTTCTTCCCTGAAATTATCAACATACGCAGTTAACTCTCTTGTTTTTGAATCGCGGATGATTGCCAGGATTTCTGCCTCTGTAGGCACCTTCACACCGGGCTTTTCAGGGGCCATTACCACGAGACCCAGGTTGTTATCAGTAACCCATTTCTTTGCCAGGTCATTAATGTCACTTAATTTGATCTCGGGGAGGATGTTTTTCAGGTATTTGAATTGTTTCTGCGCCCCCGGAATGGCATCCTGGGAAAGGTAGTTGCTGACATACTCCGAACAGAATTTATTTGATTCAGTCTTGTCAAACTCCTTGGCGCTCTTTTCATACTGACTGGTAATTTCTTCTATCTGGCGGTCAAGTTCGGTTTGTGTAAATCCGAAACGTTTTACCCGCTCATTTTCGGCCAGCAGGACTTCAAGGCTTTTGTCAATCTGGCTCTCTTTGGACATTGAGTTGACCATGAAAGCATCCTTGCTTCTTGAGAGGAACCTGCCATAGCCGGCACCTGCATAAACATAGGGTGATTCAGGTTTCTGTGATATCTCGTTAAAACGGTTGTTGAGCATACCTGTGTAAAGTTCAGCCATGATTTTTTCGCGGAAATCACCCAATGTTTTATCAGCACTGAGCGGATGTTTATAAAAAACCAGCACGAAGTTGTCTGTAGCTTCCTTATCCGTAGTAATTGCGATGAGCGGCTCGGTATTGTCAGGAATGTCGAAAGTAGCCCGTTCCCTCGGATTTGCCGGATTCTTCATATTCCCGAAATGAGCTTTTATCTGGGCTTCCGCTGCGGCAATGTCAAGGTCTCCTACAAGAACAACTGCCTGTAAATCGGGACGATACCAGTCGCGATAAAAATCCTTCAATGTTTCATGTTTGAAATTTTCTATGACTTCAATTTTTCCGATCGGAGTACGGTCGGCATATTTTGATCCTTTAAAAATTATCGGGAAGAATTTCTTCATCATGCGGTCCTGCGCTCCCAGTCCGAGGCGCCACTCTTCGGTGATGATGCCGCGTTCCTTGTCGATCTCCTTATTGTCAAGCACGGCATAGTGCGCCCAGTCTTCAAGTACCTGGTACCCTTTTTCAACAAGTGTGGAATCTTCCGTTGGCAGTTGCAGCATATAAACCGTTTCATCAAAACCGGTATAGGCGTTGATATCGGCTCCAAACCGCACCCCGGTTTTCTGAAGGAAATCGATCAGCTCATTTTTAGGAAACGTACGGGTCCCGTTGAAATTCATATGTTCCATAAAATGGGCAAGCCCCTGCTGGTCATCGTTTTCAAGAATGGACCCTGCATTGACTACCAGTCTCAGCTCTACACGATTTTCAGGCTTTTTGTTTTGACGGATATAGTAAACAAGCCCATTGTCGAGTTTGCCAATTTTAACATTCGGATCTACTGCGATCGGGGTGGTGAGATCTACCCCTGACGGCTGACTGAATCCTGAAAAGGCAATAATGATTAAACAGGTTATTGCCAGCGATTTAAAGATTGAGTTTCTCATAAGGTGGGTTTATTAAGGTGTGGCTGAAATCTTATGCAATTTTACCAAATATTTACCAAATTGCCAAGTATAATAAAATAAACCACTTAGGCACTAAGGGCACAAAGTGACACCGAGAACAATAAAATATTTGCAAATAAACTCTTAGTGGTTCTGGGTGATCTTAGTGTCTTTGTGGTGAATTAAATTTTTAACGAAATCCCAAAGAGAAAATTGATCGTAGCCTGAGGGAAATATCCATTGTACTCATTATACGCACCTCCGAGATAATATGGATAAACCCAGGCATTGGTTTCATATTTCAGGTTAAAGAGATTATTGACTGTGAAGTTAAACCCGATTTCTTCAAAAACCCTGGTTTTAAATGAATACATGGCGGTGATGCCATTCACGAAGTAGCCCTTCAATGACCTGCCTTCGTTGGAGGTGTTGTCAATATATTGTTTCCCGATATATTTTGAATTAAGTCCTAAGGAGATCTGACGGATTGGTTTGTAGGTTAAACCTGCTCCCACGATGACCGCGGGTGAAAAGGAAAGGTCTGTTTTGCCCAGGTAAACCGTATCCTGGCCCTGGAAGTTCCAGTCCTGGTCGTACGTGTCGACATATTGGGTGAAGTTCTTGATCTTATTGCTGCTAAGTGTGGCGTTTACCGTTAATTGAAGTTTTTTCTGAAAGAAAGCGGCTGCCGCGGAGATTTCAATCCCGGTGCGGTAACTGCCTGGCACATTGACCATAATCGCCTCACCCACATTGTTGATCTCCCCGGTGAGAACCAGCTGATTTTTGTACGACATGTAATAGAGGCTGGCGGAGGCGGAAAAATCGGGCAACTTATACGTGTAACCCAGTTCATAATCAAAAAGCGTTTCATTTGAGGGCACATGTCCCTGGTCGGCATCTTTGTAGTTGTTTCGGCTGGGCTCGCGGTTTGCAACGCCAAATGAGCAGTAAAGATCGCTTCGTTTGTTTATCTCCAGAAAGATTCCGCCTTTCGGGTTGAAAAAGTTGAAGACATGCTTCTGGTCCAGTTCCTGCAGGTTATCCAGCGTGCCTTTCATGGTGTAGCTGACAAATCGATACTGCATATCTGCAAAGAGACTCAGTTTTTTCAGCAACTGGTAACTTGCTTTGATATAAAGGTTAAAGTCTTTTTTCAACCCTGTATTGTAATACCAGTTCCGGTCGTTGCTGCCGTTGGAGGCGTATTCTGCCCATATGACCTTCCCGAAGTGCTCCCCGTAATATTGGCTCCATGCGCCCCCAAGGGTCAGTTTCAACTTGTCGGGGATGGAGTAGTTGGTTGAAAATGTGAATCCGTAAAAATCATTGTCCATCATTTTACGGTTAACCAGGTTGGTAGAACTGATGATGCTGTCATTAATTATCACATCTTCAAGACCATAATCAGACAAGGAAGCCCCTTGTTTGTAATTTTCATAATATCCTTTTCCCAAGGTATAATGTGCGGCAACATTGATATTCCAGTTTTTGAAAAGCAAACGGGAAAACAGGAACTGGTAATGATCCTGCTGATAGTTGTCTGTTTGATTGTTGTAGTAACAAACAGTGCCGTTTTGATCAGTATACATGCCGGCCGGATTGAACGTACGGTTGGTGGCAAGCGAATCTTTGGGAACACCTTCCCACGCCTGGTAGGTACGTTCAAATCCTGAAAATGTAATCAGCTTGACGGTGGTTTTTTTGCCGTAATATCCGCCGGCGAAATAATATGACTTCAGGTTTGACGAAGCACGGTCAATGTACCCGTCGGAACGGATGTAGGACAAACGCCCGTCCACACTGAATTTTCCGGTCATTAAACCGGTTCCGAACCGCAAGGTTGATTTAAAGGTGTTAAAGGAACCCCCTGAAAGGTTCAGTTCTCCGTAAGGGTCCTGGCGCAGATCGGAGGTAAGGAAATTAACTGAAGCTCCGAAAGCGCCCGCCCCGTTGGTGGAGGTGCCCACGCCCCGCTGTATCTGGATGTTTTCAGCAGATGAAGCCAGGTCGGGGAGGTCGACGAACCAAACTCCCTGTGATTCCGCATCGTTGAGCGGAATCGAATTCACGGTTACATTGATGCGCGTTAAATCGGTTCCCCGGATGCTGAAAGTGGAATATCCTATGCCGTTCCCGGCATCGGAGGTGACCACTGTTGACGGAGTTTCCTGGATCAGGTAGGGGATGTCTCTCCCCAGGTTGACACGGTTTATTTCTTTCTTTGAAATGGAACTATAGGCCGTTGGATATTTGCTTTGCGCACGGGTAGCGATGATATTCACCTCATCCCCAAGCAGGGTTCCCCCTTCCAGTGAAATCAGGATGGTGGTATCATGGCTGAAAACCATTACATTGTTAAATGTTTTATACCCGATAAAGGAGGCTTTGATGATAGCACTCCCCGGTTTAATGGTAAACGAAAACCGGCCATCCGCATCCGAAACTACGGGCACGGCATTATTCCCTGCTGAAACATGAGCTCCAGTGAGCGGAATCCCGGTTTCTTTATCCGACACCATACCGGTGACGGTAACCTGGGCATGTAAAACACCCGAAATACTAAACAAACCGGAAATCATCATTGCGATGAATATCCCATGCCTGAGGCAGGCATTGAATTTTTTTTTCATGATTTTCTGTTTTCCTACGCCGGCATTACCCGGATCAGGTTATTGGGGTATAATCTCAGCCCTTGTTTTTAGGCACCCCCTGTGGAGAAGTATCGGGAGCAAAGGTACAAAAAAAGTAGCGAAATAGCGAGGTAGCGAAATGGTGAAAACTATATCTTTGTGTTATAAAATTAAAATATGAAAATTCTGATTATTAACGGGCCTAATCTTAATCTTGTAGGGACCAGGGAGCCGGAGGTTTATGGCAGTCAGTCGTTTGAAAGGTATTTAAAAAAACTTCGCAAGCATTACCCGGAGGTTTCAATCGAATATTTTCAAAGCAATATAGAAGGGGAGATTATCAATGCGCTTCAAAACGCGGGGTTTTTATATGAAGGGATCATCATCAATGCCGGGGGGTATTCTCATACGTCCGTGGCGATTGCCGATGCGGTAAAGGCGATAAAAACGCCGGTGGTGGAAGTGCATATTTCCAATACATTTGCGCGTGAGCCATACCGGCACACCTCATACCTGGGAGCATTTGTAAAAGGCAGTATTATCGGATTTGGAATGGAATCGTACCGGTTGGCACTGGAGAGCCTGGTTACGAAAATATTGTAAAAAGTTACCCTGGGAAAAAATACTTTTGATTTAGCTGAGAGAACTTTCGCCTGCCCTTCAGATAATATTCCACTACGATATTTTTGCCGTACATATCCTGCATGGATCCGTGTTTCAGCAATTTTCTTTTTTGTTTCATCTTTCCGAAGGAACGGTAAAAACTCAAATGGGCCCTGGTAACTGCCCAGAAATCCCTGAAACCGGCCTGGAAAAGGAATTTAAACGCAGCAATGGTATCGAGAAGGTATCTTACGGCAAAGACTTTGTAAAGGCGGTCGTCGGGGAGGTTCTTGTAAAGGAGATAAAAGTTGTTCCTGAAATTGAGGTAGGTTTTACGCCAGGAGGCTTTGGGCAACGTTCCGCCGCCAATGTGAAAAACGACAGACTCGGGAGTGTACATGATTTTATAGCCGTTGTTTTTTAGCCTCCAGCAAAAATCAATCTCTTCCATATGGGCAAAGAAATCTTCATCCAATCCGCCGAACTGGTGAAATAATCTGGCTCTTACGAACATGCATGCACCTGTAGCCCAAAATATTTCACACACATCATCATACTGACCGTGATCTTCCTCGATGGACAGAAATATCCGTCCGCGGCAAAAAGGATAGCCGTATTTATCAATGAAACCACCCGCAGCTCCGGCATATTCGAATTTTTTGGGCTCAAGAAAAGAGCGGATTTTAGGCTGGCAGGCAGCAATCATTTCATCCTGTTCCATCAAATCAATGACCGGTTTTATCCAGTTTTCGGTTACCTCAATATCAGAATTCAGCAGGATATAGTAATCGGCTTTCACCTGACTGAGCGCCAAATTGTAGCCCCGGGAAAAGCCCCCGTTATCGGGGTTCCGGATAATGCGGATTTCGGGATAGGTGTCCCGGAGGAATGTAACTGAATCGTCGGTTGAGGCATTGTCGGCAACGATAATCTCTGCATCGTCCTTGCTGTATCGAATCAACGCAGGAAGAAACTGCTGCAGGTATCTTTTACCGTTCCAATTCAGAATAATTACAGCAACCGACATCAATTAGAAATTTGAATTTGAAATTAACAACTATCAGGGCATCATGAACATGCCCCGTGTGATTCCATAAATCACATGTCACGTGTTACCCCGCATCTCCGGTGTAAAATTACAAATAAAGCTCTGCAATTTATATTTTATAATTTTTAATTGGGCAATTCCCAGTAATCATTCTGCATGTCGCCCCATGAGTTTATCACCTGGGTGTCCTGGAGGTCGAGGGTGGAATAGATGCGGTTGCGGAGGTCGATTTTCCATCGCGGGTTATTAATTTCGCCGGTGGCATCGGAATGAAGCAGGATGAAGTCGCTTGTGACAAGGTCGGGGGAATAGAAAACAAATTTCCGGTTCCGCTGGTTGTTGTTCAGGGTATAATACTGCCAGATCTCATAAGGATAGTTGCTTGGTTCGATATTTTGCGCACTTCGGGTGTTTGGCGGTCCGTATTGCAGGTACACCCTGCCACGATCGGTCTGATATCCTTTTTTTACCGGGGTTCCGAAGTTCACCTGCACCTTGTAAACCTGTTCTTTGTAGAAATTCCATGCCTTTTCCGGACTATTCTGATCACGACTCGACCAGAAAGCATACAAGAACTGCTGCATCATTTTCAGGTCTGCTTTTTTAAGTGGATCCCTGATAAATGATTTTTCAAGCCCGTTGGCTACAGGATAGGTGCTGTTGATATATTCCCTGAGTGAATCCGCATTGGTAATTCCTTCGGCAAAGGTGTTGGCAATTTCCGTTGAACCTATATCAGAAAGAGCTATTTGAGCCTTGGGGTTCATGCGCTGAAAAAACAGTTTTTTTGATGCCACCAGTTCATTCTGCTGATTCCTGGCCTCCACCACCAGGTTGTAATTGCCTGAAGGCAGGTTTTCGATTGACATCTCTGAAAGCAATACAACCACATTCCTGGCAGTCTCTTTTTTTGACCTTGACCAGGAGTTTAGTTTTACATTGCTTTCAAACGACTCCAGGTAATAGTTCAGCAAAAATTTCTGATCCTGGCCGATCACCGGCCCTATCTGGTATAATTCGCAATAAAAAGTCATTTTATTTTCATTTTCCGGATAAAAAGTAAGGGTATACGGAACGAGGTCATACCCGCTTTTGGTCAGGGAATTTGATTCCGTTGTTTTGGTAAATGACTTCACCAGTTCAATTCCTGAAAAGGAGGGTTTGTCGGCGGGGAAATCAATGGCGATGCTTTGATTATAAGGCATTGCTGCTGCTGTTTTGTTTTTGTCAGCCAGTTGAATTTCAAAATCATAGGTGCCATTGGGTATGGCAAATCTTTGTTGGTCAATGAATTGAAAATTTGTATTCAGTGTGTCGTCTATTTCTGTTGAATTCAGTTCATATTTTTTAAATGCCCTGATGTCATTTTCCTGTTTAAAGGTCATGAGGATATTGACGGTAGCCTGAAATTTTCCGTTGTCTTTTTTAATGAAGGTGACACTGTTTGCCGCTACTGAAAGATAGGTTTCCACATACGGGCCTTCGGGTGAATTAAATGTAGCATAACTCAGGAATGCCCAAAGATTTCTCGATTGAGAGTCAAATCCTGAGAGTAAACAAAAAAGGACCAGGAACAGCGGCAATATCTTTTTCATGGTTGATTTATTTAGTTAATGGACATACGATAACAATTTACAAAGATAGGCCTGCCGGGCCGAAATTGCAAGTGAAATCGGTCAACTGTGCGTTAAACAGGTTAAAATGGTGAGGTGAAAAGGCAGTTAATGTTTGGCAGTTACCAAAATATGTGTAATTTTGCCCACGGAGAAATGGCAGAGCGGTCGATCGCGGCGGTCTTGAAAACCGTTGACCTGCGAGGGTCCGGGGGTTCGAATCCCTCTTTCTCCGCTGGATTACAAAGCATAAAAACGAAAACCACTGAAAACTAACACGTTTCGGTGGTTTTTTGTTTATAGGAAGTCCAAAATAAGGCATTGTAAAGCATACTTCCACAAAAGGAATAAACAGCATGGGAGCGACAGGGATATTTCCGGGAT
>CAZVNF010000025.1:11745-30767 GCA_964628215.1 uncultured Draconibacterium sp. | reverse complement strand
GCGAGGTAGCGAGGTAGCGAAATAGCGAAATAGCGAAATAGCGAAATAGCGAAATAGCGAAATAGCGAAATGGCGAAATAGTGAAATTACATTTGGCTGAGGCAGGTGTTTATTTTTTGCCAGGTGTTTTCTATGTCGTTGTCGAGGCCTACGGAAAAGCGGACTAATCCTTCTGACAGCCCCATTTCACGTTGAATTTCTTCAGGAACTTCGGAAGAGGTGCTCTTCCCTGAATTGCTGAACAGGGTTTTGAAATAACCAAGGCTTACGGCAAGGTAGCCAACACCTGCTTTTTCCATCATTTCCATCAGCCTGGCAGCCCGTTCCGCGGTTACCATATCGATGGCGATCAACCCTCCGTATCCGAATTCAGAATCCATCATTTCGGTGAGTTTCTTATGACCTTTATTTTCAGGTAAACCGGGGTAGTTTATCTTAACACCCTGCTCTTTGAATTTTACGGCAAGGTACAGGGCGTTTTTGCTATGCTGCTTCATCCGGATATGCAGGGTATGCAGGTTTTTCAGGATGCTGGAAGAGCGCAGCGGGTCCAGTGCCGGGCCCAGCAGCATAGCCGTGCCTGCATTGACATCGCTCAATGAATCGATAAACTCTTTTGAGGCACAGATGGCACCTGCAACACAATCATTTTTCCCGTTGATGAACTTGGTCATGCTGTAAACCACCACATGGGCGCCCAGTTTGAAGGGGGCTACGATCATGGGTGTAAACGTATTATCCACCACCAATTTGATATTGTGATCATTGGATATTTTCGCCAGAGCCGGAATATCTGAAATCTGCAACAAAGGGTTTGTCATAGATTCAGTATAGATCATCTTTGTGTTGGGACGGATGGCCTGTTCAACCAGGTCGAGGTTCGTGATATCAACAAATGTCACATCGATGTTGAATTTCTTCACATAATTGAAAAGAAAAGCGAATGTGCCACCATACGTCGTAAGGCTGCAAACAATGTGATCGCCGCTGCTGCATATCTGCAGGATGGAGCAGGTAATGGCGGCCATTCCTGAAGCGGTAACCCAGGCAGATTCAGTGCCTTCCATGGCTGCAAGTGCATCGGCAAGGTACTTGTTTGTAGGGTTCCAGTGACGGGAATAGAGGAAGCAGCCTTCCGCTTCACCCTGGAAGGTTTCCATCATGGTTTTTGCCTGCATGAAGGTAAATGTGGCAGAGTCGCACACAGAAGGATTCACATCTCCAAATTCACCAAATTGAAGGAGATCAAAGATTTTTGTTGAAGGATCGTTTGACATGGGGTTGGATTTACAATTAAAAAATTAGTTGATTTACTAGCTATCCGGGTAAAATTATAGATACAGCAAAATTACAAATTCGTCATTGATAACAAGTTATTTATCTGCATAGTGCCTGAATTTTTATTTCCGGGAAACAAGGACAATCCCCGAACAGTTGGCCCTGAATATTTTATTTGGATTTTCCCTGATTTTGGTGTATATTTATGAGGTCATAAAATAGGTCGACAAAGGGTGTTGCTGAACAGACAGTAAAACCATTTTATTCTCTCCCCGCACTGCCTTCCGCATACACTCCGAACCTTAACACCTGATTGCCGGCTGGTAATGAGTTAATCCAAGGTATTAACAATTACAAACTCCGTCAATATGAAAAATTTACTTTTTTTGTCGGTCCTGAGTTTTTTCACTTTCTCCCTTAACGTTTCATTTTCGTTTTCACAAAATGTGGAAAAAAACTCTATCAAGCAAACGAATCATCCGTACACTTTTGAGGAAGAGTGGATAGAGGTGATGTTTTCCAATGAATCGAAGGTAAGGATGCGCAATGGAAACCTGGTCGATCTCACAACCCATGCACTGGCGGGTGTGGATCAAATTCTGGGGGTTCTGAAATGGCATGAATGGTCAAGACTGACCGATTTACCCGAATCAACCATAGATAGTTGGGAAGTAAACGGCGAGCAACGCACGGGGCAGGACATCTACAACCTGAATAACATTTACCGCCTTAAAATCCCCAAAGGGAATGACACCTGGGAAATTGCCCGTCAACTCGAGGACTTGCCTGGCATTTACCTCGCAAGGCCTGTACCCAAACCCATGCCATTGCCCGCCCCCGGAAATTACCAGAGTCAGCAGGGATATCTTTACCCGGCAGCGAACAACCCTTCGGGGGTTGATGCAATTTATGCCTGGACGCGAACCGGGGGAACGGGAACCGGTGTGACCATTTGCGATGTTGAATACAGCTGGAATTACTCCCATGCGGATATTACCAAAGCTGTAGGGTCACAAATAAATCCTAACCCCATTACCGATCCCTTCAGCGACAACAATCATGGAACGGCGGTTATTGGAGAACTGGTTGCAGATAACAATGGCTGGGGCACTACCGGCATCTGTTATGGCGCCGGACTAAAAACCTGCGGAACCTATTGGGGAGGCACCTGGAACCCATCCGGCGCTCTTTCATATGCCATTGCAAACCTTTCAGCCGGAGATATCATCCTGATTGAACAGCAATGGGACTATACCGGAAACAATGGATATATTCCGTTGGAATGGTACACCGACTATTCCCCGAATGCACAAACCAATAATGCGGTGTATGCCGCTATCGTTAATGCGATAGCCAATGGAATTCATGTGGTGCAAGCAGGAGGCAACGGAAACATCAATACCGGAACCCTCACCTGGTTTGGAAATTCCGGAGCGATCATTGTCGGGGCAGGCGGAGCATATACTGGCGGGACATACATTGAAGGAAATCTCCAGCGACTTTCTTATTCCAGTTATGGCCCGCGATTCAACTTGCAGGGCTGGGGTGAAAATGTTGTTACAACCGGTTACGGCGATTTATACAGTACGGACGGCGCAAATAAATACTATACCTCAACTTTCAGCGGAACATCCAGCGCTTCTCCCATTGTGGCGGGTGCGCTGGCGTGTGCCGAAGGGTATTACCTCGCCAATATATCTTCCAGCCCGCCAGCTCCGGCATACATGCTTTCGCAACTGGTCTCCAATGGAACGGCACAGATCACGCCTCCCGCAGGAAATATCGGCCCGCGACCCAATATAAAGGCAACAATCCTGAGTTTTCCAACGGCTACCATGGATTTTGGAGATGCTCCCGATGGACCTTATCCGACTCTGGCAGCTTCAAACGGAGCAAGGCATGTCAACACGGGACTAAGACTCGGAACATTGATTGATTCGGAAACCGACGGCCAGCCCAACCTGAATGCAACCGGTGATGATATCAACCCCGTAAATGCAGATGATGAAGACGGAGTGGTGTTTACCAGCGCCTTGATAGCAGGACAACTGGCAACCGTTCAGGTTACTGCAAATGGTCCGGGATTGCTGAATGCATGGATTGATTTTAACCAGATGAATGTATGGGGTGATCCCGGAGAGCAAATATTTGCCAGTACTGTCTTAGCCGCCGGGCCAAATCTCCTTACTTTCCTGGTTCCGCCAACAGCCATCCCAACAGGCACGTATGCCCGGTTCAGGTTTACCGCACAGATGGGTGTTCCCTTTTATGGACCGGCCCCCGATGGTGAGGTTGAGGATTACCAGGTATTCATTGAAGAGTCAGAACAGTTTGACTTTGGCGATGCCCCTGTTCCCTATCCAACCCTGATTTTAAATAATGGTGCCCAACACCGCATTTTTGGTCAGATATATCTTGGTGCATCGGTTGATAGTGAGCCTGATGGTCAACCCGAACCGGTAGCGCAGGGCGATGACCTGGATATCTTTTATCCACCGCCCAATGATGATGAAGACGGCGTTTTAATCCTTAGCCCGCTGATGGCCAACCAGCCCGCCAATTTAAGTGTTATTGCATCAGCCCAGGGTTTTTTGAATGTATGGTTTGATTACAATAAGAACGGAAACTGGGGAGACCCCGGTGAACATGTATTTACGGATGTCATGCTTATACCTGGCATTAATCCGCTTATTTTCCTGGTGCCGGGAAATGTGTCGGGCCTCACGTTTGCACGGTTCAGGTTCAGCACCATTCAAGGGCTCGGGTTTACGGGAATGGCTCCTGACGGGGAAGTAGAGGACTATTCATTTACCATTGAGCCTCAACCCGACGAATTCGACTGGGGAGACGCCCCCGATCCGACCTACCCGACATGGTCTGCAAATGGGGGAGCAAGCCACAAGATCGATGGCGTTACCTATCTCGGAATGCAGGTTGATGCCGAACCCGATGGACAGCCCAACCTTGCCGCTGACGGCGATGATATAGCCGGTGCTGATGATGAAGATGGCGTTGTGTTCCTGTGGCCTCTGGCGAAAGGAAATCCCTGCAAGATGAAAGTAACCGCATCCGTTGGAAACGCCTTGTTTAATTGCTGGATCGATTTCAATGCTGACGGCGATTGGGCAGATGCCGGCGAACATGTGTTTATGGACCTGAACCTGCTGGCAGGCGACAACTACCTTACATTTATTGCACCACGGAATGTGATTTCCGGTTCAACCTATGCACGCTGCCGGTTCAGCCACCAGCCTGCTCTCTCCTACACGGGGCAGGCCTACGACGGGGAGGTGGAAGACTACAAAGTACCGACAATTGTTTACGGTAACAGTAAATGGAGTCAGCCCCCCGACACACTTTTCCCAGGGATACATGCCACCGATGCGAATTTAGTGGCAGACGACTGGAAATGCAATGGGGCTGTCATCACCGATCTTCACTGGTGGGGGAATTATGAACTCAATGCAAATGGCTTTGAAAAGAGAGGAGCGGGTATCAACCATTTCCTGTTGCAGATATACGACAACTCAATTTGTTTGCCGAATACAGTAATCAAAAACTATGTGGTCCCTTTTACAGCTGTACTGGAAGTGAATACCGGCTTGTTCAACAACGAAGGCTCACCAATATATAAATATGACTTTATGCTTCCTGAGCCATTTATCCAGGTCAAGGATACCAATTACTGGCTGTCGGTACAGGCAATTTCCAACACTCCTGTCAACCCGCCATCATGGAGATGGCAGGAGGCAAACCGCTGGTTATTCCCGATTTTGTGCGGAGCAGCGAGCAACACCACCGGTTTCTGGCAAACAATTACCTGGCCCTTCTCTTCCTTAGTCAAATACAGTGACATGGCATTTGAAATAACATCCTGGATCGTTGATACACTCTATTTACAAAACATCAGTGTTACAAACGGGCAATTACTATGCTACGACGCCAACTATGTGATTGAAGTGGCAGGCCACGGCACCACCTTTACGGTTCAGCCGGGAGCGAGTGCTACCATGATCGCCGGACAACAGATTTTCTACCTTCCCGGAACAAAAGCCCTTGCAGGATCCTACATGCACGGGTATATTACTTCAACCGGGGCATACTGCCCAAGAGCCCCTGTAATGACGGGCATCCCTGAGGAAACTGAGGATATTAAAATTCCCGGGGCACCCATGGCAGGCACTGCACTTAAAGTCTATCCCAATCCGACCTCAGGAACGCTGTTTATCGAGATTTCCGATCCTTCAAAAAGTTCCATTGCCGCTGTTGAGGTTTACAGCATGACAGGTAAAAAGTTCATCTCCGAAAAGTTTCAAACTCAGAGCAGGTTTGAAACAAACCTCTCATTACAGCCCCCGGGAATATATCTTCTCCGCATCATTACCGAACTGGAAACCCGAACCGTAAAAGTTATTAAACAGTAGAATAATGGTTTTCAGATATATTCTGAAAGAATCTGTTTCAGCTCATCATAGTCTGTTACCACCGGAAACTGAGGGTAGTCGCTGATCACGTTTTGCGGAGGACGGAAGAGTATACCGACATCAGCCTGTTTAATCATGCTGATGTCGTTGTATGAATCGCCCATGGCAATTACCTTGTAGGTGAGGCCCTGCAAAGCTTCTACAGTTTTTCGTTTAGGATCGGGCTGCCGTAAAGTGTAATCGATGATCCTGTTGGTTTCATCCATCACCAGGGTATGGCAAAAGAGTGTCGGCCGGCCCAGTTGCTTCATCAATGGATCGGCGAACTGGATAAAAGTATCGGAAACCACGATCAGTTGCGTTCGTTCTTTCACCCATTCAATAAATGCCGTAGCCCCGGGCAACGGACGAATTTGAGAAATAACATCCTGAATATCATGCAATTTCAGCCCATGCTGGTCTAAAATCTTCATGCGGCTTCTCATCAGCAGGTTATAATCAGGTTCATCGCGGGTGGTGCGCCGAAGTTCGTGTATACCGGTTTTATCGGCAACATTGATCCATACTTCAGGAACGAAAACGCCTTCGAGGTCGGAACAGAGAATATACATATTTGGTTAAAATGAGTTTAACAGGTATTGTTTAAAATTTTGATAATCTGTCGCCAGATCTGTTATGGTTTCAGGTTTGTCGTCGAGCCCTTCAAGGCTTTCCGGCAGAGGCGGGTCAATTCCCAGCAAATGCCGGATCTCTTCCGGAAATTTTGCAGGATGAGCAGTTTCCAGCGACACAAAAAGCTGTTCCTTCCTGTCATCAGCCGGAGTTGCCAAAAGGTATTTCTCCAGTCCTGCCCAGCCTACCGCTCCATGCGGTTCCAGCATCACATGATATCGGTCGTATACCTCCCGGATGGTTTCCCGGGTTTGCCGGTCAGAAATACTTACGGCGAAGATCTCCCTGCGCATCAACTCCATATCTGCCGGCTGGTGTATTATGCCGGTTTCATCCATCCTGCCGCCATATAATGCGACAAGCCTTGCCAGGTTGCTCGGGTGGCCTACGTTCATGGCGCTCGAAACGCAGTTTATGGACGGATCGATCTTTTGATAGCTGCCACTTTCAACATATTTCGGAAACTCATCGTTTGCGTTGGTTGCTATGATAAACTTTTTCACTGGCAGTCCCATTTTCAAGGCAAGAATGCCCCCCATCATGTCCCCAAAGTTTCCGGAAGGAACTGAGAAAATAACCCTTTCGGGATGATTGTCCATCCTCAGCCTTGAATAAGCATAGAAGTAGTAAACTATTTGCGGGACCAACCGGCCAATGTTGATGGAATTGGCCGAGGAGAGGCCCATGTGATCCAGGTCAGGATCAGAGAAAGCCTGTTTGACCAGTGCCTGGCAATCGTCGAATTTGGCATCCAGGGCCAGTACATGAATATTCCTCCCCAGGGTAGTCATCTGTTTACGCTGCCTGTCTGTTACTTCCGACCTTGGGTAAAGAACCACAACCCGGATGTTATCCAACCCATAAAAAGCATTGGCCACCGCACTGCCGGTATCTCCCGAGGTGGCTGTAAGGATCAGAAGTTGCTTCCCGTTCCTTTTCAGATAATACTGCATCAGCCGGCCCATCATCCGTGCGGCAAAATCTTTGAAGGAAGCAGTAGGCCCACGGTCGAGACGAAGGATAAACTTCCGGTCGGCCACATGTTCAAGCGGAACGGGAAAATCATAGGCAGCTTCAACCAGGGAGCGCAGTTCCTGATCGGAAATTTCTCCAACCAGGAAACGTCGGATAACATCAAATGCGATTTCGGGATAAGTAAGCCGGGAGTAGTTATGTATCTCTTTCTCTGATATCCGGGGAACAGAAACCGGGAGATATAGTCCGCGGTCAGGAGCCTGACCTTTAAGCAGAGCCTGGCTGAAGGAAACATGGCCGGATACCATGTTTGTTGAATAGTATTGCAGTGGTTGTGTCATTTCTGTTTCTTCGGCTGTTTTTAATATCTAATCCCTTCTCAGTCTTGCTGAAGAAGCTCCGCCAGCTGAGTATTCAGGTGAAGTTACCTTTACTTTTCTGCCATCAAGCACGCATAATGCCTGGTCAAGGTCCCTGATGATGTCATCGGGATGTTCAACCCCCACGCAAAGACGTATCAGGTTTGAGGGTATTCCGGCCAATTTCCGGCCTTCCTCGCCCTGTTGCGAATGGGTTGAAATAGCCGGAATCGTTGCTACAGACTTTATTCTGCCCAGGTCTGTTGCACGCCAGATGCGGGTGAATGCATCAAACACATCCCGCGTTTGCTTTGCATTGCCCTTTACCAGGAACGACATCAGGTGACCGTAACGGTTTACCGGTTTTCCATACTGTTCGTCATACTCCGCATCGGCAAGGTACAGGTACTCCGATGCCAGCTTATGCCTTGGATGGTCCTCCAGTCCAAGGTACTCCACCTTTTCCACATGCCGATGCTGCGACAGGAACCGCGCTACCTTCATGGTGCTTTGGCTCATGTGGTCCATGCGCATGCGGATGGTCCGGATATCATTGATTGCCAAAACAGCATTCATGGGTGAAATATTGGGGCCGTTGTCACGGTTCGGCAGCAACTTAAGATAGGTTGCAAAATCGGCCTTCATGGCGGGATTGTCGATTTTCGACACAATATCCATCCTGGAAATAACCGCACCTGAGATTCCAAAGCCACTGGTTGCCAGCGACTTTGTAACAGATTGAACCACAATATCGGCACCATGCTGAATGGGTCGTAACAGGGCAGGTGTGGCTACCGTGGAGTCAACAATTAGCGGGATTCCGTATTTATGAGCCAGGTCAGCCACCTTTTTCAGGTCGAAAAATGCCAGCCCGGGGTTGCTTGGCAACTCCCCGTATAAAAACCTTGTATTTTCATCAATCAGAGATTCCCATTCCGAAAGATCTGCCGAACAGATCACTTTCCGCCATTCAACCTGTCGTTCCAGGTCTTTCCGCACGGAGAACTGCTGGTAGGTTCCTCCGTAAATCTGCGTGGTGGCCACAAAATTCATCGGAGCACCCGGATTTCGGGGGTCAGTAACGAGAAAAGGGTCAATTGCACTCTGTATGGCTGCCATTCCGGAGGAGGTGGCAATACAGGAAGTTTCAACCTCCGAACCATATCCATCAAGCAAACCCAGCACCCCTTCAAGATAATACATTGTGGGGTTGGCAATACGGGAGTAGCACCAGGTTGGGATCTTGTACCCCAGCGCTGCTTCCATTTCATCCGAATCTCGGTAGGCCTGTGATGTAGATAGGTATACCGGTTCAATGATGGAACCCTGGTTGAAGTCAAGCGCCTCCTGCATGGAATAGATACCATGGGTTGCAATGGTGTCGAAACGGCAATGACTCATTTGATTCTTGTACTCACGCAGCCACTGCTGTGCCCGTCCGGCTGCCTCAAGATAATGGTTCATAACGTATAGGCTTTATAACACATTTCACATTTCACTTTTCAAATCTGAAATCTGAAATGCGGAAATTCAACCAGCGGTTGTATGGTATTCGAACACTTCAGGGAATCAAAGTTATATAATAAATACCACAGGGCAACACCCGGCGTAAAAATTTATATACCCAGGCATCTTGATCGATAACACATGGATTGCATGGAATTTCTTTGTTACTTTGCCCGCTGAAACTGCACGCTTGCATGCCACAAAATAAAATCATCCAAAATGAAAACAAATAAAATTACTTCATCTATGGCACTGATTATCGCCATATTGATGCTGATACCAATGACGAACCTGGCCCAGGACAGCCTTGAAATGAAAAACCTGGTGGGAACATGGTCGGGAAAACTAAAAATCCAGAGCACCCAATTACGCCTGGATATGAACATCTCTTTCAATGAATCTGATAGTCTTCTTGTCTTCTTCGACAGCCCGGACCAGGGGATGCTCGACCTTCCGACCAGTAAAGTGACCCTTGTTGAAGGCTCCCTGTGTGTCTCAGCCAGGGCAATCGGAGGGGAATTCGTCGGACAGGTGAACAAAGAGGTCACAGCGATTGAAGGTTTCTGGAAACAGGGCGGTATGTCATTCCCGCTCACCCTTGAACGGGAAGAAAAAAGAGTCACACTGAATCGCCCACAGGAACCTAAACCTCCGTTTCCCTACCGGATAGAGGAAATTACCTTTCATAATACCGCCGCAGGGATAGACCTTTCCGGAACCCTTACGATTCCCGAAAAACCCGGGAGATATCCATTGGCTATAATGATCACGGGTTCGGGACCGCAAAACCGTGATGAAGAACTTCTCGGGCACAAGACGTTCCTGGTGCTGGCCGATTATCTGACGCGCCAGGGATTTGCTGTTTTTCGCTATGACGACCGCGGAGTGGGACAATCGAAAGGCGATTTTAAAGCAGCCACCTCATTTGATTTCGCTTCTGATGCGGAAGCCGCTCTCGATATTTTAAAGAAGCGGGCTGACATCGATTCAGCCAGGACCGGTTTTATCGGGCACAGCGAAGGCGGAATGATCGCACCCATCATTGCCTCACGCCGGAAGGATGTCGCATTTATAGTACTGATGGCAGGACCCGGGCTTACCGGCGAGCAAATACTTCTGCTTCAGGCATCTCTGATCTCCAAAACTGAAGGAGCGGACGAAAAAACCATTAAAACGACGGATAAGCTCAGCAGGGATATCTATTCGGTACTGAAAAAAATCAAGGATAATGAACAAGCTGCACAAAAGCTTAAAATCCTGATAGCAGACTTTGATAAAAAGAATGCAAAAGATACAAGTTACCAACCCATGTCAGCCACTGAAGCTGATGCACAGATTGCCAGTCTCACCTCCGACTGGTTCCGTTGCTTTCTCACCTTTAACCCCGAAGTGTATCTTTCGAAGGTACAATGTCCGGTTTTAGCCATCAATGGAAGCCTCGATCTCCAGGTTCCTTCAAAGGAAAACCTCGAAGCCATAGAAAAGGCGTTGATCTTCGGAGGAAATTCAAACTATGTTGTGGAAGAACTTCCCGGGTTGAACCATCTGTTCCAGACTGCAAAAACAGGCAGCCCGTCGGAATACGTAAAGATTGAAGAAACCTTTTCACCGGGAGCGATGGAGGTGATTGGGGGATGGTTGGGGAAGAATGTGGGGAAGTAGACGAGTGGACGGGTGGACGAGTGGACGGGTGGACGGGTGGACGAGTGGACAAAGGGACAAGTGAAAAAGTGAACGGGTAAACAGGCAAAAGTAGTGATTACTATGCCTGTCTATCCGTCCACTCGTCCACTCGTCCACCCGTCCACCCGTCTACTTTTTCATCAATTATCTTTCTACGCTCAATTTCCTGGCATCAACTACTTTGCCTCCGCTCACCAGTCGGTAGAAATACATTCCGGTACTTAATGAGGATGTTGAAATATGAACTCTTTCTGTGCCGGTGTTTACGGCTTCAGATTGAATGGTTCTGCCTGTGATATCCGTAACTTCCAACACCATCGTCCGGTCAATGTGGCTAAGCAGGATGGTTGTTTCACTGTTGGCCGGGTTTGGGTAGTTCTGCCCCAGAAATGGATGATTCTTTGATGATTTATCGCTGATGCCAACTCCGGCCATAAACCAGTCGTAGGTTTTCTTGATAATATCATTTCTGACCGCTGCATTTTGAACCATTTCGAGGCCTATTCCAAAATAGGTCACTTTTGCCTGTTCCTTCATGGACCTTACCGCACCAATTTTGGTGAGTGTTGTATTATAGTAGAAGGTAGCTGTTGCATCCTGGATGGGCTTGATTTGATCGGGGTACATGTTTCCACCGTAAACGTCCACAACATTGGATATGGCGACCGTACCATAAATCGGATCGGCCGTGTTGGCAACAAATTTATTGCTGGTCGAACTTCCGTCATCAATGTATTGTGCCTTCAGGTAATTTGTATAGAGATCCTTGGTGGCAGGGGTTCCATGATTTCCGGCAGCGCCGCTCATGATATCCCAGCCAATATCCTGGCCTGCAACCAGAAGATTTTTACCGTTATCCACAAATGATTTGACAGTAAGGGCTTCCGGATCGGTAAATGCGGGGAAAGTCCATGCACAATTATAGAAAACGTTTAAAACCTCAGAAAGAATTCCGGCGTTTTTTGCTTTCACAAACAGGTTTGATTTCATAACGGCCAGATGATCGCATCCGGCAGCTTCGAGGCCCGCGATATACACATCAGAATGCAGGGTTGCGTTGTTATCGCCGGCTGCATTTACCAGAAGGGTATGAACACTCGATATCACATTGACTGTAAAATACTTAACCGGTGCATTGGGGTTATTAACTGAAGAGAGTTCAAAGGTAAAATCTTCGAAACCTGCGGTATCACCGGGGGTAATCTGAAGGGTAATCTGCTTCGGGGTTCCTTTTACGAGGTTTACAACGGTGCTGTCGGAAATGGTAATGCCATCGATCACAAATTCAGAACTCCAGCCCATAGGCGGAGCAGAAACCAGTTTGATTTTAAAAGGTTCACTTCCGGTGATGTTGCTGTTTGCCATGAGATCAAAACTGGTCATCACAGAAGGCTGCCCCAGTTTCATGGTACTGTCGGCCGTTGTGATATCGCCCACATAAAGATTGGTACCATCCACGGCGGGAACAACATCCCCGGTAAGAACTTCCTGGTGGCTTTCAGCAACAAAAACTGCCACTTCGCAGTTTTCAACCACGCAGGGAATGTTGGTATAGTCGGCAGGGACGGTGTACGTATAGGTTCTTTCAACCAGTGATCCCTGGGTTGTGGTAGCCACAGCATCGCCCCATTGGCCTGTGATGAGATGGCGGAGCATTTGCATATGCTCGTAGTTATTTCCTGCACCACCGTTAGTTTGCGGGCCAAAAACATGATTCTGAATGAGCGCCACATTGATATAATTGGTGGGTACGCTGCTATTGGCTGTATAGTAAAGTTCAACATGAACCGTAAGCTCCCGGGTGGAGGAATTAAAGGAGGTTGTAACACCCACATTTACCGGGGAAGGCTGCTGCAGGATAAGCTCCGAATTAGCTGTCCAGTCACCACGGCCAAGTGCGGTTGAAGGTGGGATAAATACATGTCTGTTAACCGTGCCTGATGGATAACCGGTTAACCCGGTCTGCCCTGCCAGTGCATCGCCAAAGGGGGTGCGGTAGTCAGGTTCTCCGGCACCCGGAGAAGCAAAAGACCCCTGGTGAATGGCAATTGACACTGCCCGGCCCGGATGGTTGGCGAGGATAGAAGCAGAAATCGCATGACCTTCAGGGCAATACTGGCAATGAATTCCGGTATACGTTTCCAGTACAATATTTTTGTTGAGAGGTTGTGTGGAAACGAGGGTTTGAGCATAGGCCGTAAAAAAGCCTGCTGCAAAGATCATTAAGGTGGTAAATACTTTTTTCATGGTTTGGTGGTTAGGTTAAAAACATATCATGCCGCAAATATATGCAAAATTGAACATATAAATCAGAGCGTCACCCCTCTGCATGAAATAATTTCACCAGGCGGGGGTGAAATATCTTTATCTTTGCTTCAGTCATTAACTTTACATTTTACTTTATGTTGAGCTTCTCATTAAATGCAGTTTCTCCGGTTGACGGGCGTTATCACAAAATCACAGAATCGCTTGCCGCCTATTTTTCCGAAGGGGCCATCATCAGATACCGGGTGTTGGCGGAGGTGGAATATTTCATAGCACTTTGCAAGTTGCCACTGCCGCAGTTAAAAGGTTTTGAGAAGAAGCTGTTCCCGAAACTCAGGAATATTTATGAACGGTTTGACCCGCTGGATGCCCTCAGGGTAAAGGAAATTGAAAAAGAGACCAACCATGATGTCAAGGCCATTGAATATTTTCTGAAAGAAAAGTTTGACCTGCTCGGGCTTGGATCATTTAAGGAATTTATCCATTTCGGACTCACTTCCCAGGACATCAACAACACGGCTTTTCCACTCGCCATGCGCGATGCATACAACGACATCCTTGAACCGGCGCTGGAATCAATCTACGGCGACTTGCTGGAGCGGTCGCGGGAATGGAACTTCACCCCTATGCTGGCCCGCACCCATGGGCAGCCGGCCTCTCCTACCACAGTGGGCAAGGAACTCTATGTATTTGCCGAAAGGCTGGGGATGCAGCTGGCATTGCTGGAAACGATCCCCATATCTGCAAAATTCGGAGGGGCTACCGGGAATTTCAACGCACATCATGCGGCCTATCCCGGCATCGACTGGGTGAAATTTGCCAATAAATTCATCAATGAAACCCTTGGCCTTGAACGCTGTCAAACCACCACCCAGATTGAACATTATGACAATATGGCGGCCTTTTTCGACAATCTGAAGCGCATCAACACCATACTGATCGATCTCGACAGGGACCTCTGGACCTATATTTCAATGGATTACTTCAAGCAAAAGGTCAAAGCTACTGAAACAGGGTCCTCCACCATGCCACATAAAGTCAATCCCATTGATTTCGAAAACTCGGAAGGAAACCTGGGCCTGGCCAATGCGATTTTTGAACATTTGTCGGCCAAACTGCCCATCTCGCGCATGCAGCGCGACCTTACCGACTCAACCGTGATCCGGAACATCGGGGTTCCAATGGCACATTCACTTATTGGCTACAAATCGCTGCTGAAAGGCATGAATAAACTGCTCATCAACGAAACCAAATTAAAAAAAGACCTTGACGAAAACTGGGCAGTGGTTTCTGAAGCCATTCAAACCATCCTTCGCAGGGAGAATTATCCCAATCCTTACGAGGCATTGAAAGAACTGACCCGCGGACAGGGGGGAATAACCCGGGAGTCTCTTGCAACATTCATCGACGGATTAAAAATACCGAAAAAAGTGAAGGAGGAACTGAAGTCCGTCACACCCGAAAATTATATCGGAATCATCGGGAAGATCTGAGGTTTTCAATTCCGGTCGTACACCCTTCGTTCACCCAGTATGTGAAAGTTTTTTTCACCAATTGCCTTTTGAACAAGGTTCCTGTTTTTATAAAGTGAACGCGAATAATAATGCTCATGCACGAGCACTCCTGAAACGATCAGCCCCGAGATAAGCATACCCGCCATCAGCCTCCGGAACCATACCCGGTTGAAAAACTCATTCCAAACATACATGGAATAGACCATGGCCAGGGGAAAGGTAATATAAAACGTATGAGAGGAAGGCCCTTTGACTGAAAAAAAGAAACTGATCCAGAGAATCAGGATGGTTAACCCGGTAAGTATCCTCACCGGATTTGGTATTTTCGAAGGAAGGAACAGGTAAACAAAAAGCAGCACAGGTTGCAGCAAACCTACAACCAGAACATACGCGAAAAATGGAAGGAAAGGCCAGTATTGTGTTACAAGTTCCAGCCGTGATGGGGTGTTGGACCCAAGGAAACGGGGCAATTCATAACTGGCGAACGAAAGATACCTGGAAATCAACGTAATGACCTGGCTGAAATTATTCCAATTAACCGAAATACTGGCGCCTGCATCTCCTGAACCGGCCACCATGCCAAACTGAACATAGGCAGGAATGATCAACGCCAGCGGGATCAATGACCCCAAAATAAAAAACAGAAAATCATTCAGAACTTTTTTAAAACAGCGAACAGATATATAGAAAGCATAAGCCAGGTAAGGCAGCATTAACACCCACGACATGTGAAGCTGCATAGTCCAGAATAAAGAAAATCCCATCAGGAAAAATGAAGTGCTGCGACGGATCAGTTTACCCGACAAAGCCGGTACCGTTTCAAGAAATGCAATAAAAAAAAAGATCCCGCCTGTGAGGGCATACGACGGATTAATGACATGGGTGGAGTAATTCAATGTCCACGGGCAGGTCAACACCCAAATCCACACGAACCACCATGGAATTGCAGGAATGATCTTGCACACATACCAGGCGAGGAAACAAAGTGATAAGAATGTGAGCAGGTTCAGCAGGATGGCCGGAGATTCGGGTACCGGCCATACATGAAGTGGCACCCCCACGAGTAATCCCTGTAATGCACCGGGGATCTGGCTTGCCGTATATACGATATCCGGCCCGAAAAAAGGCCATTGACCAGTTGTATAGAATTTCAGTCCAATCAGGTAAACCTGTATTTCATCTTCGAACCAGAATTCGGAAGTAAGCCCGTAAGCCAAACGGAAACAAAACAGCAGCAGGAGCAAAACAAAAAACACCCATGCAGGTGATTTCAAATTCTGAGTAAATCCGCGGGACATATGAAATGTCAATTACTTAAATAATCCGTAAAAATAGAATAAAAAGAGGATGGAATTGGGTAAGACATTCAAAAAAATTACTTTTGCACTCATGCGGAAAGATCTCTTAAAATGCATCTGAACAGATCAGAATCAAATATCCTTGTCTGGCTGATATCCCTTTTCTGCTTCTGGCTCCTCGTCTTTTTTATTCAACGGCAGGTCTTCCTCCTGTTTCACCTGGCAGAAGTCAGGGACCTTCCATGGAACGAAGTAATTCTATCTAACTGGTATGCCCTGTCCATGGATATTTCAACAGCTGCTTACCTTGTATTTCTTCCCTTTATAATACTATCCCTGACCCTGGTCACTAAAAAGCAGGTAAGTTCAATGAAAATAGTCCACCTGCTCAATGTTTTTCTGCTTTCCCTTTGTATAATAACCGGTAATTTTGACATTGGCCTCTCCCTTCAGTGGGGAACAAAGCTGAATGCAATGGCATTGTCATTTGTTGACAGTTCGGGAGAATTCACCTCCCTCATATTTAGTTCTTCAAATCTCTGGCTTTTTACAGTTTTCATCCTGATGTTGTCCGCTTTTTTATGGCTGTATTACATATTCCTGACGAGAAAAGTACTAAAAATCAAATCCCTGAAACAGTTTTCCCTTACTGCATTGCTATCATTGATACTGCTGGTTGTTGCTGTCAGAGGAGGGCTGGGAAGCCTTCCCCTAGCTCGCAGCAGTGTTTATTACTCGATTCATCCGCTACTGAACAATGCCTCTTTAAACGGCCTGTGGAACTTAGGAGAAATACTGGCCCAACCCGTCTCAATAACAAATCCGTACCAGTTTTTCAGTGAAGAAAAAGCATCGGATCTCCATAAATTGACCATCAGTAATCCCCCGGACAGTTCAAAATCAACATTGCAGATCCAACGCCCGAACATTGTGATGATCATCGTGGAGAGTATGGGGGCAGATGTGTTTTCAACCCTGAACGGGGAGCCGGGAATTGCACCCGGCATTGATTCCCTTACAGCGAAAGGGCTGCTTTTCACCAGCATTTATGCTGCAGGAACCAGAACGGATCATGGGTTGCTGGCACTTTTCAGCGGTTTTCCATCATTACCGCAGCAACGCATTATTATGGATTTCAACCGGATCGAAAATCTGCCTCATATCTATTCCGTGCTGGCCCGTGAAGGGTATCATACTTCATATATCCTTGGCGGGAACCTCGATTATTCCAACACGCGAAGCTACATGCTGATGGGCAAAACCCGGTTCCTCATGGATGGAAATGATTTCCCGGTAATCAGAAGAACCAGCTGGGGCGCCTACGACGAGGAGTTGTTCGCTGAGCACCTCAAGATAGCCGCATCGTTTCCACAACCTTTCTTTTCTGCCATCTCAACCATTACCAATCACGAGGAATTTGAAGCAGATGTTCCGAAAATCTGGCTGCGAAAGGGAGAAATATACCGCTTCAGAAATACTGCCCGGTATACTGATCAATGTGTTATAAAGTATTTAAAAGAAGCGGCGGGGCAGGCATGGTTTAAAAACACCTTGTTTGTAATTGTGGCAGATCATGCCCATGTTTATCCATTTAAACGACAATACTATGAACCGAGAAGATATCATATTCCTCTGCTGTTGTACGGCGACGCACTGAAGCCGGAATTCCGTGGAAAAAAGATTGACCACACCGGTTCCCAGTGCGACATTCCGTATACCCTGTTAAAGCAGCTTGCGATTGACCCGGCAGAGTTTACATGGGGAAAGGATTTACTGGAACCCGCATCGCCCCGGAATGCCTGGTATTCTTTTGACCATGGATTTGGTTTTATAACCCCTGCCGGGTATGTGGTGTATGACCATAACCAGAAAAAAACAATTCAGGAAAGCAATTTCCTTGCACCTGCCGATTTTAACCGGCTTAATGATGAAGGGAAAGCCATCCTGCAATTGCTATACCGGGATTACCTGCAATTGGGGATCAAACGGACTGACCAACCCAAATGAGGCATGTTAAAAGACTGACTCTATGCTTAAAAAAATTCTGTTTAACCGTCAAACACCATTCTGGCTGATCACATTCGCCGCCATGATCGGGCTTACCCTGCCCACGCTCATCCAGGATGGCATGTTTATGGACGCCATGCTTTATACCAGTGTTTCTCATAATTTAAGCATGGGGATCGGAACATTCTGGTTTCCGGAATTCAGCTTGCACAATGTTGGCGGGCTCTCCTCTTTTCATGAACAGCCACCGCTGGTTTTTGGCATTCAATCCTTTTTCTACACTGTTTTAGGCGACAGCATGTATGTTGAACGCTTCTACACTTTTTTAACCATGGCTATCACAGCGGCCCTGATTAACCTGGTGTGGAATGAAATTCAAAAACATGACACAAACTTGTCAGGCCTGGGCTGGTTGCCGGTTATTTTATGGATCACCATCCCCGTTTGTTTCTGGTCATACTCCAACAACATGCATGAAAACACCATGGGGATTTTCACCCTAACCTCGGTATGGCTCATGTACAAGGCAATGCTCTCCCAGAAATTCCAGCTGCTGACCTGGGGGCTTGCCGGGGCTTTCGTTTTTCTGGCCACACTAAGCAAAGGGATACCCGGTTTCTTTCCTGTTACAGTGCCGCTGTTATTTTGGCTGATCACCCGGAAAAATACTTTCAGGGGGATGTTACTGCAAACCCTTATCCTGTTGACAGTGCCGGTAATTACGTATGCTGTGTTATTTTCACTTCCCGAAAGCAGGGAAAGTTTATCAACGTACCTGTTTAAAAGAGCGCTGCACCGTATCAATGAAGTACCGACCGTTGACAGCAGGTTCTGGATCATCTACCGTTTGTTCACGGAATTGCTGCCCCAGATAATTTTTGTCGCCGCATTCATGTCCATCGCCCGGATTAAAAAAATCAACACGTACATGAACAGCCACATACGTCTTTCAGCATTTTTTCTTTCCGTAGGTTTATCGGCTTCTGCCCCGCTGATGCTGACGCTTGTGCAAAAAGGCTTTTATTTTGTTCCGGCACTGCC
>CAZVNF010000025.1:0-11645 GCA_964628215.1 uncultured Draconibacterium sp. | reverse complement strand
CCCCGCTGATGCTGACGCTTGTGCAAAAAGGCTTTTATTTTGTTCCGGCACTGCCATTCTTCGCCATGGGTATGGCTATGCTGGTTTCACCGGTGCTGTTCAGCCTGACAGGCAGAATTGACGTGCAAAGTAAAAAATATAGAATACTTTTGCTTGCGGGTATTTTCCTGTTCCTTGGCGCAACCACCTTTGCCCTGATGCAAAAGGGAAAGACAAGCAGGGACAAGGACCTGCTGCACGATGTGTATTTAATTGGTTCGGTAGCGCCAAAACAGGCATTAATTACAATCCCGGGGGAGATGTGGGACAATTTCGCCCTGCAATGTTACCTGATGCGATATTGTAACATTAGCCTGGAACCGGTTTACCGGAAAGAGTTTTACCTGACACACAGGACCATGCCAATGAAAGTTCCCCAGGAATATAAAAAAGTGGATATCGCAACCCGGCAGTATGACCTCTATAAACGAAAATAACCGAAAAACCGAATGCGTCTGAACCAAATCATGCAATCCGGTTTTTTAAAGAACTCTGCGAAATTAGTAGCCGGAACGGCCATTGCCCAGGCCATATCTTTCCTGGTGATCCCTTTTATTACCCGGTTATATACACCTGCACAGTTCGGAGCGTTTACCGTATTTTTATCTGTTGTTGGCGGGCTTGGATTAATAGGCACATTGCGGTATGAAATGGCGGTTGTTCTTCCAAAAAGAGAAAAGGACTCGGTAAATATTGTTTTTCTTTCCCTGATGACCGCGTTGGTTCTGTGTGTTTTTCTCACAATTCTGATACTTTTTTTTAATTTTCTTTCGCTTCCGGGAACAGTAGTTGATCCGGTATACCGCCAATGGAGTTACTTTATCCCGATTATGGTGTTTTTAGTAGCTGCCGGGAATGTTTTTCAGCACTGGTTTAACCGGAAGAAAGAGTACCGCACCCTGGCCATGGCAAAAGTGGTTAATTCTGCAGGGAACAATCTCCTTACCTTGTACCTGGGTTTTATCGGGATCGGTATATGGGGACTGCTGCTGGGAAACTTCCTGGGCCTGCTGGTTTTTAACCTCTTTTTCATGGTGGGTATTTACCTTCGCTACCGGCGAACCTTACATTTCTTCAACCTGGCCTCCCAAAAAACTCTTGCATTGAAATACAAGCATTTGCCCTTAGCCAATACCCCGCAGGTGCTTGTGGAATTAATCCAGGTTTATGGTGTGATTTTTCTTCTGCAGGCATTCTTTACATCAGAAATCGTTGGCTGGTATTCCTTATCCCAGCGTGTGATGCAAGCCCCCATGACGCTCATCGGGACTTCATTTGCACAGGTATTTTACAAGGATGCCTCTGAAATGCATGTAAATGGCGGAAACCTGTCCGGGTTGGTCAGGAAAACAATAAAAACATCTGCCATGGTTGCTTTTATTCCTATGATTGTGATGGTTGCCGCCGGTCCTTGGTTAATCACATTGGTTTTCGGACCTTCCTGGAGGGAGGCGGGAGTTTATTCCAGGATACTGGCGCCATGGATGTTTTTCGATTTTATCCGGGCTT
This sequence comes from uncultured Draconibacterium sp., assembly GCA_964628215.1. Lineage (GTDB taxonomy): Bacteria > Bacteroidota > Bacteroidia > Bacteroidales > FEN-979 > CAIVAT01. The sequence goes on along the minus strand of CAZVNF010000025.1, from coordinate 10,097 downwards.
CCATCTCTTATACCCCCATTATTATCGGGAAAACCCGTATGATGTTCTATATCTCTCTGACCGGGGCGGTTTTAATGGTCCTCCAGATCAGCCTTGGCGGGTTTTTCTTCGCAAGTGTTACCACCAGCCTGATCCTTTTATCTGCCACACTGAGCCTCTATTCCCTTGGGGTGACCGGATGGATTCTCTGGTCGGTAAAACGAATACAACCAACGGAATCAGGATTTTAACCCGCATAACTCATCATAAAGCAACTCGATTTTCTGCTGTTTCATTTGAACATCCAGCTCTTTTTGAACATGCATTTTTGCTGCAGTGCCCAGCTGCCGTCTCAAATCAGTACTTTCCGCCAGGCGTACAATGGCTGAAGCCAGCTGATCCGTATCCCTCTCGTTTACAAGCAACCCGGTTGTTTCATGGGTAATCACATAGGGAATCCCTGCATGGAAGGTTGAAATAACAGGGAGGCCTGCCGACATTGCTTCAATGATTGAACCGGGAATCCCCTCTTTGTTCCCGTTTTGTGCGGTAATACTTGGATGCACAAAAACATCAGCCTCCCGAAACAAATCAAGATGCTCCGCTGATCTGTATTCAACAAAATTCTTCATGATAATATTGGTGGCACCCGACTCGTCAATCTGTCGCCTGATCTCTTCTTCAAGCCGGCCATTTCCTACCATAAGCAGTTGTATTTCATGGCTTGACAGGGTGGTTGCCCGGTTGAAGGCTTCAATCAGGTACCGGTGTCCTTTCTTTTCTTCCAGATGACTGATTATTAAAAACTTAACAACATCTTTTTCACGATAATTGCGGTCCATCGAAAATTGATGTGTGTCTGTACCAAAATAGTGAAGCCTAAGCTTTTCTTCAGGACAACCGAGCGCAAGCAGGTCCGCGTACATATCCGGCGACATGGCGGTGATCATCCTGACCGAGGGATTAAAAAACACATTCCGCTTCAGCATGGTCAACCCAAGTCCGAAATACCGGGATGGGAAAGAGGTACAATCGTGCCCGTAAAAAGAAACCACTGCCGGGATTTTCAATTTCCTTATGGCATTCGAAAACAGAATTGCTTCTACGCCAAAGTGCACATGGATCACACTGGTTCCCGTCGCCTTGAGCCAATTCATGAGGTCTCGTTCATCCGACGGGGTGAAATGTAAAAATTTGCTGCTGAAAAGCCTGCCCAAAGCGCCATGCGGAGCCTGGTAAACCGGAAAGCGGGCTGAAATGTTGCGAAAAAAATCACTTTCAATTTTATCGGTGTAAACCACCGAAGGCAGGTATCGCTTAAAATGAATGATCTGATTGTTGACAAATGAGGTGGATGGGGGCAAAAATGCGCGGATCATATGTGTTACCCGTTGCTGCATGGTATCAATGGTCAATGGTTAGAAAGTTTGTTTTTATGCAAGGTAAGCCGAAAATGCCAGAGCAGCCAGATGAAATTTTGTATGATAAACAACTCGATGAAAATGAATGAAAAAAAACCCGCAATGTCGCGCAGGGTAAGTTTGGAAAACTTAAGCAGTGAAAGATGGCGTTTCAACCTGAATTCAAGCGATGATAATTTAATTCCAACGGATACATTCCGGGGATATTTCCGGTGAAAATATTCAATTGTCCTGACCTGGGAAATGATAAAATTGGCTTTGTTCTGATGATAGTTCTGGGTATGAACCACATAATGAAGCAACTTTTCCCCGATATATTTATACCTCAGTGCAGGTTGTGAAAGCAGGTCAAGATAACAGGCCCAGTCGTCGCTACCGGGATGTTTTGCCGAAATTTGCCGGAAATTGCAGGTGATCCTGCTCCTGTTAAATATCAGTAAACCAGGGGTAATCAAGATGTTTACCCGGGCTATTTTATTGAATGAAAGCCTGACTGGAAAGTAAAACACCGGACGACGGATCTTCTGCTGCTCAAATTCGATATATCCGTTCACCAGGAAAAAATCGAAATTACCGGATAGATTTTTCTCTAACACCGAAAAGTAAGACAGTCCTGTATAATCATCCTGGTCAATGAACGAGATAAATTTTCCGGCCGACAATTGCTGCCCGTTCATTCTTGATTGAGCCACCCCCAGGTTCTGTTCATTTTTTCTGACTACCACGGAAAACTTCTCAGCAGGCCCGATGATTTCATTTAGCCCGGAAGAGATTTGAGAAGTATCTGATTCTACAGAGTCAACAATAACAATCATTTCAACAAATAAAGCCCGGGAAGAAGCCAAATAACTTTTCACCAATGACTCCGCCAGGCGGGGCAGTACTTTCTCCCCTTTATAAAATGGAATCACAATCGAAATATCAATGGGATGCAAATTTACAGCATGACTCAATCCTTTTTCCCCGGTCATAGATTTGTTCAAAAACCTGCCAATAAGGCTGTCAACATTTATAAGAGCCAAAATTATGAAAATATCCTAATTTTACGGAAAAATCCCGGTATAGTATTTTCATATAATGTCACAACCTTTTATATCTGTAATTATCCCTTGTTTTAATGAGGAAAAGTTCATCGGAACCATCCTCGGCAACCTCATTGCACAGGATTATCCGCACCACAGGATGGAAATAATGGCTGTGGACGGAAACAGCAAAGACCGCACCCGGGAGGTAATCGGAAAATATGCAGCCAGTCATCCGTTTATCAGGCTCCTGGTCAATGAAAAGCAATATGTTCCTTTTGCGCTGAACATGGCGATTAGACAATCGAAAGGTGAATATATTATCATCCTGGGGTCGCATGCTGAATATCCGCACAATTATATCTCATCCCTGGTGAAGGCTTCGGTATCACTTGACGCCGACAACGTGGGCGGTATCTGCAAGTCGAAACCACCCAATGATACCATCCAGGCGCTAGCCATTTCACAGGCATTGTCGTGTTCATTTGGCGTAGGCAACGCCCATTTTCGCATCGGGTCAAAAAACATTAAGAAAGTGGATACAGTCACTTTCGGGTGTTACAAGCGATCGGTTTTCGACCGGATCGGCCTGTTTGACGAAGAACTTTTACGCAACCAGGATGATGAATTCAATGCCAGGCTGGTTAAAAACAAAGGCAGCATCTTTCTTATTCCGGATATATACGTCACCTATTTCACCAGGGATTCAGTGAAATCCATCAGCAAAATGTTTTACCAGTATGGATTGTTCAAACCACTGGTATCGATGAAAATCGGGAAACCTACCACTATCCGGCAACTGGTGCCCTTTTTATTTGTCATGTTCCTGCTTATAATGACACCACTCACCTTGTTCAATCCTTTTTTCGGATGGATCCTCGCCCTCGGGTCAGGCACCTATCTGCTCACAAACCTGCTGTTTTCTGCCAGGGTAGCTAATGCCGCCCGTAAACCGGAACTGATGCTGTACCTTCCCTGGCTGTTTTTTCTGATTCACCTCTCCTATGGATGGGGATACCTGCGGGGGATCATCAAATTTCTTATTTTACATCAGAAAATCAAGATCATAGGGCATACAAGATGATGAACCCCGGAAAAAGAAAAATCATCCATCAAAAAATAACCCTGGCCCTCGCCATGGCTATTGCCTTTACTATTCCGGTGAATAAACTCCTTTTGCCATGGCTGATCGTATTGCTGGTGCTCAACTGGCTTTTTGAAGGAGAGTATATCCGCACCTTTCCCATGGTATTTAAAGACAAGAGACGGTTTTTCGTGTTTTCATTTTCGTTTCTTTATTTTTTGTACATGGCCGGACTTCTTTACACCCGGAATTTCCAATACGCACTGGAGGATCTCGAAATGAAATTATCCATATTCATTTTCCCCCTGATCTTTGCCACATCTGCACTGCCATTGTTTACCACCAAACAAACAGGGATGGTTTTAAGGGCCTTTGGCGCCGGATGTATAGCGGGTAGTTTCATTTTCCTGGGGCGGGCGTTTTACCATGGTGTACTGCTTGATCAGCCGGGGGCTTTTTATTATACAAGCCTTGCATGGAACTTCCATCCAAGCTATTTTTCAATGTACCTGGCTTTTGCCGTATCGAATATCATCTGTTTTCTCCTTATCCGTCAAACTGTTACAGGCCGTGCAAAAATAGCATTTCACGTAATTCTCCTGCTGTTTTTTTCCATGATGATTGTCCTGCTCAGCTCAAAAGCCGGACTGCTCATCTGGGGTTGTGTGATCTCCTTCTACTCCATTGTCCTTATTTTCAAACGTAAAGAATGGCTCAGGGGATTCATATTCGCTGCCATTGCGGTAACCTCATTCAGCTTGTTACTTATAGCCTTTCCTCATGCACTCGGCAGGGTTTCACAGGCAAAACAGGATATGGCCTCTGTGGAATCTGCCGAAAAATCGGGTCGCAGTACCGGCGACCGTGTATTAATATGGAAGGCTTCAAAAGAAATTGTCAGGCAAAATTTTCTGTTTGGGGTCGGAACCGGGGATGTGAGGGATAAACTGACAGAAGAATACCATAAGAGTGATGCGATCGGTGTCATGAAAAATTACCTGAATGCCCACGATCAATACATGCAAACCTTTATAGCACTGGGAATTCCGGGGTTGCTCCTGCTGATAGCCATGATTATAGCTCCTGCTGTTTTATGCATTAAACGGGCAAACTACATCTATTTCGCCTTTCTGTTCATCACCGGCTTCAACATGTTTTTTGAATCGATGTTTGAACGACAGGAAGGGGTGGTATTTTTCATGTTTTTCAGCACCCTTCTCCTTGCTGCATCCCCAAGCCTGGAAGAACCTGACGTAAAATAGATTCAACGGATATTTACATAAGAATTATCTTTGCGTTTATAAGCGGATAAACAAGTTACCCTGATGATAAAAATATCAGCCGTCATTATCACATTCAATGAGGAACTTAATATCGAAAGATGCCTCAAATCACTGCAAAGTATTGCTGATGAAATAGTTGTGGTAGATTCTTTCTCTACCGACCAAACCAGGGAAATCTGTTTGAAATCCGGTGCCCGGTTTCTCGAACACCCCTTTGCAAGCTACAATGAACAAAAGAATTTTGCTGTACTTCAGGCTAATTTTCAACATGTACTTTCACTGGATGCCGACGAAGCGTTATCGCCCGAATTGCAGCAATCTATCCTAAAAGTGAAGCAGAACTGGGATGCTGACGGTTATTCGATGAACCGTTTGACGAACTATTGCGGTAAATGGATCAGGCATGCCTGGTATCCCGATACAAAACTCAGGTTATGGGATACCCGTAAGGGCAGATGGGACGACAGTATTGTACATGAAAAAATTGCTATGGATCATGACTCAACTCAGAAACACCTGGATGGAGACTTGATTCATTATTCCTTTTATACACTTGACGGTCATCTGCAGCAGCAAAAGAAATTTGCCGCCATGTCGGCCAAAGCACTCTTCGCCGCTGGCAAACGTGCCTCCCTGCGAAAGATCATCCTCAACCCTGCCTTCAATTTCTTTAAGCTTTATATATTGAAGCAAGGCTTTCGCGACGGCTATGAAGGATACCTTATTTCAAAAATCTCTGCTTTTACCGTATTTATGAAATATGCCTGCCTGATGGATCTGCAGAGGAAAAACGATAAAGGGAAATTATAATTGATATAAAGAAACCGGCATGCCTGAGCATATAGAAAAAACCTCACGAAGCAGTAAAAGCAGCTATCCGTTTTGTATTCTGATACCTTCCTGGAATAATCTTGCATACCTGAAACTCTGCATTGGCAGTATTGTAAAAAACTCCCGTTTCGAAAATCAATTGGTTGTGATCATCAATGAAGGTGCCGATGGCACGCTGGAATGGGTTTCGCAGCAAAAGGAGATCGATTTTGTTTATTCCAAGCAAAACATCGGGATCTGTTACGGGTTGAATATCGCCCGTTCCCTGGTAAAATCACAATACCTTGTATATGCCAATGACGACATGTATTTACTGCCGGACTGGGATTTTGCCCTGGATGCCGAAATCAGGCAGATCGGGCATAAAAACTTCATGCTTTCCTGCACCATGATCGAGCCGGTTGATACAGGGAATGCCTGTGTGGTGGTGCGCGATTTCGGGAGGGATATCCGGAGCTTTAATGAGGCTGCTTTGTTGAAAGGGTATCCGGAACTTCAAACCTCCGATTGGAGCGGCAGTACCTGGCCTCCCAACGTTGTTCATATTGACTTGTGGGACCTGGTGGGCGGGTTGAGCATTGAATACAGTCCGGGCATGTACTCTGATCCCGATTTTGCCAGAAAGCTTTTTGAAGCCGGTGTCAGGATATTTAAAGGCAAGGGAAACAGCCTGGTATATCACTTTGGCTCGAAATCGACCAAAAGGATCACGAAAAACAAAGGTCGCAAAACTTTTCTGCTGAAATGGGGCATATCCTCGCGCATTTTCACCCAAACCTACCTGAAAATGGGGCAAAAATTCACGGGTCCGGTCACCACACCTGATGCGGGCAAACTGGATTCTCTGAAAAACAAGCTTAAGAGAATAAAAAACGCATGGTAACGCTGTTAAGCCAGGGAAAGGTTACTTTAGCCCTCTCACATATCTGATTCCGCCCGCAATCCGTTCAATTTCCCGGTCAGTTAGCGCAGATCCCGATGGCAGGCATAATCCATTGTTAAACAGATATTCAGAATGTCCGTTCAGGTAGGCAGGAAAGTGTTTAAACACCTGCTGCATGTGCATGGGTTTCATAAGCGGACGTGAATCAATATTCTCCTGGCCAAGATATTTTATCACGGTTTGAGAATTAAAACGTTCATCGGGTTCATTTACAATCAGGGAAGTAAGCCAGAAATTAGAAAAATAATCATTATCCGGTTCAGTCTGAAAAATCAATCCGGGGATTTCCGACAACAGTTCACAGTATCTCCGGTAGTTGTGCCGGTGTGCTTCAACCCTCTCCTCAATTACTTCCATTTGCCCTCTCCCGATCCCGGCAAGTACATTGCTCAGCCGGTAATTGTATCCTACATGGTGGTGTTCAAAATGAAGGGTGTTCTCTTTGGCCTGTGATGCCAGGAACCTTGCCTGGTCAGCATAACCGGTATTCTTCGATACCAGTGCCCCTCCGCTGGAAGTGGTAATGATCTTGTTGCCATTGAACGAAAGTGTTCCTATTTCACCGTAGGTGCCACAGCGGCGGCCTTTATATTTGCTGCCCAGTGCCTCTGCTGCATCTTCAATCACCGGGATATCATATTTCAATCCAATCTGAACGATGGCATCGATGTTGGCAGGCATGCCGTAAATATCCACGAAGATGATCGCTTTGGGCTTTTTATGGTTTTTTATCCTGTCGAGGATTGCCACTTCGAGCAACTCCGGATCCATATTCCATGTATGAAGTTCACTGTCGATAAACACCGGGGTGGCTCCCTGGTAAATAATGGGATTCACCGTTCCTGTAAAGGTGAAATCCTGGGCAATCACCTCATCTCCCTGTGAAACTCCCAGCAGGACCATGGCCAAATGGATCGCGGCAGTTCCTGACCCCAGTGCCGCGATGTGATAGCCATGCAGATATTGAGACAACACCCCCTCGAAAGCATCCACATTGGGCCCGAGCGGAGCGATCCAGTTCGAGGCGAATGCCTCGGCAACATATTTTTCTTCCAGTCCGCTCATGTGGGGCGGTGACAGCCATATCTTAGTAGTTTTCATCTTCTTTCCTGATAATCGTGTAATAAATGATTTTCAAATCTTCCGGCAATGAACATCTTTCAAGGTATTTAAGGTTTATGCGCACCTTGTCGGGAAAAATCACCCGGTCGTTATACTCCTTCGGGTTTTCAACACCTGCCAGAATTTCTTCTTCATTGTAATACTTCAGGGAGGCAGGCCCGGTGATACCCGGCCGGAGGGAGAGGATTTTCCGGTCGTTGCCGGTAAGTTTATCTGCATAGCCGGGAACATCGGGCCTCGGTCCGACAAAACTCATTTCGCCCAGCACGATGTTGATTAGTTCGGGCAGTTCATCCAGCTTCCATTTCCTGAGGAAACCACCCAGCCTCGTGATCCGAAGGTCGTTAACCGCGGTAACCGTATTTTTTCCATCATTTACCATCATGGTCCTGAATTTGATGATGGTAAACAAGCTGCCATCCTTCCCTACCCTTTTCTGAAGGAAAAACACGGGCCGGCCGGAGGATAATAATATCCCGACGGCGATCATAAGCAGCACCGGGCTCAGGATAACCAGGGCGATGAAACCGACCAGGAAGTCGAAGAGGTATTTAATTATGTGGTTGGATAACAGGTTCATTTTTCTTTTCGCGATACTGTTCAAAAAACGTCATATTAGGTTCATAGATTGTCTTCGGAGTCACACCAAGCTCAACTTTCTCAAACATTTCAACCAATTTATCACCGTCAATGAGTTCTAATTTAATATTGTTTTTCTCAATATCTAAGGCAGCTTTTGCAAAAGATCCAGTTGTAATTATCAAACCTTTCTCAACACTCCGCTTGTTGGTTTCCATTACACCAATAAATGCCTGGACTTTTTCAGTTGGAACTGTTCCCTGATATCTTTTACATTGAAAGAAGACACTCATATTTACAAACGGGTTTAATTTCAGAGTTGCATATCCATCAATACCACCATCATGTGAACGCTGGGTAATTTCAATATTTTCAAAATCATATTCCCGTAAAAGTCTCCCACATAAAAATTCAAAGCCGGTCGGAGATAAATTCTGCAGAACTTCCAGAAGTGTGGGCTTTAAATTACCTTTTGAATTTTCGGGTTCAGTTTCTTCTTGCAAAAGAATAATTTTCTCCGCTTCTGTGTCAACCGTATTTGAAGATTTTTCCTCTCGTAACTCCTGAAACACTTTTACCCATTTTAAAAAAATATCATATGCCTGGGTTTCGGTTATTTCCGTCTCCCATCCTTTATTGCTTAACGTCCAGACACCATGTTTGGAAGAAGCTAAAAGCTCTTCCCAAACCAAATACTGCCGGGCCCAGGCCAATTGGTTTTGAAATTTTAAAACACCCGATTTCTCATATCTTTCATTTAAAATCTCATCAGGAATCTTATATTTTTCACCAATCCATTCTGTTATTTCCCTGGGCTTCGCAGAACCACCCAGTGCTCGTAATGCATCAAGTATAGGTCCAAACCATTTTACGAATTCAGATTTACCGGCTTTTTTTTTACTCATTGTATTTCTTTTATTGATTCAGATTAACGATGTTGGCTCTGGTAATTCAATTCTATGAAACTTATCATTCTCCCATTGTTTGGGATTGTTATTTATGTAATCTGATATGACTTGGTATGATTCTTCATTCCTGATAATGTGGTCATAAAAACGTGATTGCCAACGAAAAAAATCATGCCCATTTTTATTGCACCACCGTTTTACTGATGCTTTATATTGATTGATCATTACCGAAACAGATCCAGCTTTGAGGTGGCCAAATAGATTGGCTGGCGGGGACACCCCTGTTGCTGGGGGTGTGCCTGATGATTGGGATACACTTGGATGTAGGGCCACGCCTGGATGTGGGGCCACGCCATGGCGTGGCCCTACCGCGGTTCCATCGTCGGGTGGTTGTAGGGACATGCCATGGCATGTCCCCACCCCAGGCCATATTCCAGAACTCATTGATTCATCATAGTTGGCAAACTCCCGTTCCCCACTCAGAACTAAAATCAAATGAATATGATTCGGCATGACTACATGCTCTGTAACCTTTGCATGAATGAAATGTGTTGAAACTTCTTCCAGAAACAATTCCGCAATTCGGCCAGTTTCGTTCTGGATCATCTCCCCGTTATATATCTTCCCGAAATAATTCTGACGGTCTTTTGTGCAAATGGTAATGAAATAAAATCCAGCAGTGGAATAATCATATCCTTTCAAACGAAGTGAACGATGATGGTGTGACTCGGGAATTTTGTTTTTCATTCTGCAACCGATCCTCGGGTTCATTGGTTTTTCCACCACCCTTTGGTCTACATGCAAAGATAACAATTGCTTCAAAGTATAGGAACATTGACATGCTAAAAAACCATGAACGGTTAAATTATGTTTCTTAATATTGCATCCTGATTCTGTCATCTGATGAAGGTCTCCGGTTTTACAT
>CAZVNF010000024.1:18995-30803 GCA_964628215.1 uncultured Draconibacterium sp. | reverse complement strand
CGCGGAATGTATTCCGAGATCCTTACCGGGCTGAAAAGTGCCGGTTTGTTCAAGCAGGAACGCTATATTCATTCAGCCCAGGCTGCCGAAATTGAAGTGGAGTTTCCTACCGGTGCTCCGCTGAAAAAAGTGATCAACATCTGTGCAAACAATTACCTGGGCATGTCGAGCCACCCGGAAGTGGTGAAAGCGGCCCATGCCGGGCTCGATTCACATGGCTATGGCATGTCGTCGGTGCGCTTTATCTGCGGAACACAGGACATCCACCGGACCCTTGAACAGATGGTTACCCAATTCCTCGGAACAGAGGACACCATTCTTTTCCCATCCTGTATGGATGCCAATGCAGGGGTGTTTGAAGCCGTGCTCACCAAGGACGATGTGATGATCTCCGACCGGCTGGTACACGCCTCCATCATCGATGGAATCCGTCTCTGCAGCGCGATGCACGATACCTTCAAACATTCCGACATGGAACACCTGGAGGAAAAACTGCAGCTGCACAACGACAAGCGCCTGAAAATGGTGATCACCGATGGCGTTTTTTCCATGGATGGCGATACGGCCCGCCTGGATAAGATGGTGGAACTGTGTGAAAAATATGATGCCCTTCTCTTTGTAGATGAATCCCATTCAAGCGGGTTCATCGGTAAAACAGGCCGCGGCACCCATGAACAATGTGGTGTACTTGGAAAAATCGACATCATCACCACCACCTTTGGAAAAGGGTTGGGTGGCGCATCCGGCGGATGTGTTTCCGGACGTAAGGAACTGGTGGAGATGTGCCGTCAGAAAGCCCGTCCGTACCTCTTCTCCAACACCATTGCCCCCCCGGTGGTTGCCGGCGTGATCAAGGTGCTTGAAATTCTCTCCGCCTCTACTGACCGGCGTGATAAACTGGAGAAAAACACCGAGTTCTGGCGCAAAGGTCTCATCGAAGCCGGGTTGATCATCAAGGCAGGCGATACCCCGATTGTTCCGGTGATGCTTTTCAATGCCAAACTGGCCCAGGATGTTTCGCACGACCTCTACGACGAAGGCATTTATGCCATCGGGTTTTTCTTCCCGGTAGTGGCCCAGGGTCAGGCCCGGATCCGTACGCAGATCTCTGCCGGACATGAGATACATCACCTGGAAAAAGCACTGGAAGCCTTTAAAAAGGTGGGTAAGAAATACGACATCCTGGGGAAGAGCAAACAGGAGATTATCGAACGTTACGGAATGTAGGAAAATAGCCTCAGAAGCTGTACATAATACCCAGAATTGCGCGCAGGTTAGTTGCAGGGGTTGTTTGAGTGATTACACCTTTTGAATCACGAAGAATAACCCCTTTGGCATCTTTGTCTGCATAAAAGGCAGTAGTTGACTCCAGTTCGACCATCAACTGGAATTTGCCGGATATGAAAATCACTCGGGGGGATACCCGGTATACACTTTGAATATCAGCACCTCTATTTGTTGTGGAATAGTCCAGGACATTCTTGGACGTTCCCATATTTTGTGTATAACCGGCAAAAATACCAACCTGAACTTTTTTCCCGTTGGTCATCAATTCTGTCCACGCTGAAGCCGTGTTAAATGGGGTGTACTCGTTTTGTTTGATTGCCGGATCGCTGATGCTGCTAACGGCGTATCCGCCAAGCATGGTGAGATCAAAAATATTCTGGCCATAGGCCGCATAGAGTTTTAGTGTAACCGGTTTCCATTTATTCTTTAAAAAGAAGACAGCATAGTATCCTCCAAGCCGCTCGTCAACTTTATATTTCACTGAGGTTGTTTTTGTAACAGCAGGAATGACATGCGGATTATTCAATGTGTCATAAACAACATATTCAGGGGTTACGATTACTGTTGTTGAAACCTCACTGTTAATTCGGGGAGCAACAGTTTTATAACCACCCCCCAGTCCAATAAGGAAATCTTTATTGGTCGAATCATTTTTGAACCCATATGCAAACTGAAGGCTGACATCGGGGATGGAGGTGTTTCTGAGTGAAACTGACGATCCACCCGGACTTACGAAATCCCTTTGCGAACACGCGGCGAACATGACACTGAAATTGCCCATTTTTTGCGTGAGTCTTATCTGTGGATTTCTGGAGAATGCCTGAAAAGGTGCGCCGGTGTTGAATGAAACTACCGCCGGGAAACAATTGGGATTAAACATCGGATGCCAGTATTGTCCCATTAAAAGTTCCGTTTTTGGCCAGTTTAGTTTTATAAACGCATGGCGAAGCCGGAAACCATTTGCATCAACGAAATATGCATTCTCGTTACCAAAAAAATCAGCTTCAACCAATGCCGACAACTTGGCTTTAAAAACATCCGGACCTGTAATCTTTGCTGCCAGGCGTGTTTGGATGGATAGAAAATTGAAATTTGAAGTTGAATTTAAATCAGCGTCCCGGGCGTCTTTGTCAACTCTCATGGGATAAAGCAGGAAATGCCCCTCGCGAATGGATACATTTTGCCGGCTATCCCAAAAGAAATCATTTTTAATAAAGCCCGAAAAAGTAATCCCGAATTTTGAATTGGGTGTTTGGGCATTCAGTGATAGTGAAACGCCCATAAAAAGAATGAAGTATGTGAATAGTATTCTCATTTTTCCGATTATTTATCTGCTGAAATCTTTAGTTGAATTGTCTTTTTGTGTTAATAAAGAGATAACAATTAACGTAATAATTGACAATGGGATAGAAATAATACCCGGATTGTCCAGTGGGATCAATGCATCTTTTGGAGCCAGACCGTATTTTTCGTACATGGTGGGCGATACCAGGATTATTCCGATCGAGGTAACAATGCCAACGATGATTGACCAGGAAATCCCTTTTGCAGTTGTCTTTTTCCAGAAGAGCAGGAACAGGATTGCCGGGAGATTGGCAGAAGCTGCAACCGCAAAAGCAAGTCCGACCAGAAACGACACATTCATGCCTTTAAATAAAATACCTAATATAATTGCAAAGAGGCCAACACAAAATGCTGCAATCTTTCCGGCCTTCACTTTGCTTTTATCTGTCATTTCAACCTGAAGATATTTGTCAATAAAGTCGTGGGCAATAGCCCCGGATGATGCAACAATCAGTCCGCTTACCGTGCCGAGAACAGTTGCAAATGCAATAGCCGAAATAATTGAAAACAAGCCAACGCCAAATGATTTGGCCAGCAGAGGTCCTGACATGTTGCTGCTTTCCACATCCAAAACCCCGTTGATCATGGCGCCAAGTCCCATATAAAGAGTTAAGACGTAGAAAAATCCAATGGCAGCGATGGCAACAATGGTTGATTTTCGGGCAGCACGCTGACTGGGTACCGTATAATACCTGATTAGGATATGCGGCAATGCGGATGTTCCTAAAAACAAGGCAAGCATCAAAGACAAGAAGTTAAGCTTATCCCAGAACGTTGCGCCGGCAGCTTTTGAAAGTTTGTATAGCAGACCAGGCTTCATGATATCTTCCCCTTTGGTGACATTTTGATACCATACGGTTACTTTACTGTCGCCATCGGTGAATGCCTTTTTTGCAAAACGAACTACTTCACTTTTTTCAATGGTTTTGATAAATTCGAAAGGACCAACAGGACCTGTTTTGTCAACTTCTTTTCCATCAATTACTATTTTGCTTAGATGGCCAACCTGATAAAATTTCTTCTCTGACTTCGGAGCGCCGTTGTATAATTTTTCCCCATCTGCAGTGACCGTTGTGAAAAGCATTTCCTCGAGCGTGGCATTATCTGCTTTGTTATTTAACTTAAACCAGCAGTCGACCCCATCTTTTGTAAGATTGACAAAAACCAGCTTATCAACAACTTTAATAGTCTTGACAATGTAAGCTGAATCAGAAACGGTAACTATGGTGTCATTTGTGACAACCGCCTCAACCTTGGCAAATTTGTGATAATTGGCATTCGGGGTCAATGTTAATCCATTCTGCAGGATATATATGGTAAGAATTGTAGAGAAAATTACCAGCAAGGCTCCTTTGATGAATTGAACATAGGTGGTTGAAGTCATCCCGGCAGTTGCCACAATAAATATTACAATGGAACCAACAATTACAACTCCCATCCAGTGCGGTAATCCGAGTAGCGGAACAACAAGATCGCCCGCACCAACCATTTGAGGAATGAGATAAAAGACCGAAACGATCAGGGTGCTTATCGAGGCTGCGAGTTTAATAGCCTTAGAGTCGAATTTTGCATCCAGTGCATCAGCAAAAGTAAATTTACCAAGTTTTTTTAATGGTTCAGCGACCAGAAACAAGGCAACCACCCAACCGGCAAGATAGCCGATGGAATAGAGAAATCCGTCATATCCCGAATAGGCAATCATGCCGCATATTCCTAAAAAGGAAGCGGCTGATAAATAATCTCCTGCAAATGCAATTCCATTTACAGCCCAATGAATGTTACCTCCTGCGGCATAGTAGCTTGCAGCAGATTTTGTTTTTCTGGCGAAGTAAAAGGATAAACCCAGCACCAGACCGACAATAAAAATAAAAATTATAATTGCAAGATTAGAAACGTCGTAAATCATAAGAGGTAATTGTTAATATTAATTTTTATTCATTTCATTTTCCATTTTCGTACAGAAATAATTATAGACGAATCCCATCACAATGGCCAGGATGATTAATCCGAAGCCATAGATGATGGCAATATTTTGTTCGCCAATTAATTCCATTCCCATCAATTCGGGTTTGGTTAAGCCAATAAGCACAAAACCGGAATAGATGAGGGTGTATACAAAAAACAAGATGACACCCAATTTTGCTTTTTTGGCAGCGGCATTGTCTTTCCCAATTCCGACAGCTGGTTTATGTAACATGGTTCCTCCTTTTATTTGATTTGTAAAAAAACGGGATATGAAATATACTTCATTTGATGATGAGCGTGCAATCGCACAACCGATTACATTGTAAAACATTCACCAAAGATATTGTTTGTTTTTAAAAAAACAAGCAGAATATGAAAAATCGGGGTTGTAAAATCAGTTAAAGGATTGATCGCTTAAAATCGATATTGAGTCTGCTCTGCAGATCTGTAATCTGGGAGAGTACTTTTTTCAAAGTTGCTTCTTCTGCTTCGAGCAGTTCCTGAAGGTCAATAAGGTTGTTCACTACTTCGTGGTTTTCGAACTGCTTTATCTGGTGCTGATATCTTAACTGCATCAGGAAATTATAACCAAACAGAATCTCTTTATATGTAGAAAGTGGAATTCCCTGGGCTTCAAACAATGCCCGGATTCTACCAGTGGTATTGGTCGGAATGATTTTGTAAAAAACTGAATAGATCCGTGCAAACATAACATAAGGTGTAATGCCGTACTTCAGATCAAACAGTTCACGGTCATCTTTCTTCTCGGTATGAATGGTTCCGGTTAGTCCGAGGGAGGGTTTAAAAGAGAGCACGTTTTCCGCAAAATTGTAAAAAAAGGATGCCTGACCTTCAGAAACCATGTTGATGTGTTGCCGCAGTTCATCGGTAAGTCCGCTGTTGCCATAGATGGCCCTGAAATCAAAAAAAATGGAAACTTCCAGCAGATTTCGTGGTTCAGGTGTAGAGATCCAGTGTGTAAAATAATTTTTCCAGTTATCCAGAGATTTGCACCAAAGCGGATTGTTAGCCATTACCCTTCCTTTACAAAAACGGAAACCTATTGTATTGAGGTGTTCACAAACCGTTTCTCCCAGTTTAATGAACCATGACTGAACATATACGGCATCCAGTCCGGGAGCATCCCGGTAAATGATTGCATTGTCCTGGTCGGTTGCCAGAGTTTGTTCCATTCGTCCTTCGCTTCCCAATGCAACAAAGGTAAATTCAACAGGAGGTTCTCCCATCTCATCAATAACAAGGGTAATCAGCCTACGGGTAATCTGATCGGAAACAGCCGCGATGCTTTTGCCAATAATTACAGGCTGAACAGATTGTTTTATCATCAGAACAAGGTAGTTCAGAAACATCCTGTATAATGAGGTAAGTTCTCCGACTCCGTTTGCACATTCAATTTTATATCCGATGAACGAAAATGAGTTTTGAAGAGGTTGAATGAGGTCAGATACATTTAAAATACCCGTGATGGAGCCCAGGCTGTTTTTCGCAACCAGATGAGAAACTCCTGTATTTTGCATTCGTTGTATTGCTTCATTCAAAGTGGCATCATAATCTATCGAAACCAGCGGTGAGCTCATGATTTCAAACGCGGGAGTTTGAATGTTCAACCCATTTATTACGATCCTGTCGGCAATATCTCTGGCGGTAATAATGCCTATTTTCATCCCTTCCGGCGATTTAACCAGAATGGCCCGGTCACCTTTTTTTCGCATCATCTCTATCACCCGGGAAACAGGCATGTCCAACTGAACCTCAGCAACAGGGACGATATATTGAGCCACAGGGTTTTGCAAAATCATCGTATGGGACTGAAGCCAGCTTTTTAGAATTTCCTCTTCATTTTGCTGTTCAACCCTCGATGTTATGTCGCTGATGATGCCATCGCACTGCAGATGACGGCCCTCTTTTTTCAAAACAACCATGGAGGCCGACACAATGCATATAGTGCCATCTTTCCTTCTCAGGTGAATAACAGCATGGTTGATCTTGCCCTCTGCCAGCAACTGCTGACGGTATTTTTTTTTCTCGGCCGGAATGATAAAAAAATCAAGCAGGCTGAACATGGTAAGCTCTTTGGTGTCGCTAAACCCCAGCATTTTTACTATTGTTCTGCTCGAATAGATGATTTTGCCCTTTTCATCAAGCAACACCCTGATAAATCCTAATCCGGCAAACTCGAGAAGCTGCAGAATGTCATCCGTAGTGCCATCTGGCGCTTTTTGGACAGAGGCATCTTTGATGGTGATCAGTTTGCCTTTTTTTTCAGCGAACAATATCGAACTGATTGTTACAATCGTATCGATTGTGCCCCCTGATTTCGCCGCCAGAATCAGCTCATACTGACCGTCGGGCAAATCCCTCCCCTGAAATACCCTGAGGGTGCCCGGGTTGTTTGCGTTGCTGATTACCGCGGAGAAGGACTGGCTGATCAGTTCACTTTCAGTATATCCGGTGAGCTCACTGATCTTGTTGTTGAAAAAAATCATTTTATTGTCGAGAACCATGATTAACCCTTCCGTGGTGGCATCTACGAGTGTCTTGTATTTTTCCCTCGAAACCCGCAAGAGGGACTCGGCGCTTTTCCTCTTCTTTTCAATTTTCATGCTTTGAAGGGAGATATAGGTCAACAGGAGCGCAATTATGGATGAAATACCGAGCGAGATAATCAGCAGTTTTTGGGTAAGCGAGTCAATCTCTTTTTTCACATCTTCAATATAGATACCTGTTCCAATAATCCATCCCCAGGGTTTAAAGGCTTTCACATAGGATAACTTGGGAACAATATGAACAGAGTCATCTTTCCATTGCCACATATATTCTACGAATCCATTTCCGCGGTTACGGGTCACTTCAACCATGTCAACAAACAGTTTTTTACCGTGGGGATCGGAAAAATCAACCAGGCTTTTCCCGTTCAGATCACTGCGATAAGGATGCATAATCATATTGGGTTTCGTGTCTGTAATCCAGAAATAGTCCTTGTTTTCATCTCCGTATCGCAGGTATTGTATTCGCGAAATGGCAGTTTGCTGGGCCACTTCCCGCCGTATTAATCCATTTCGTTCATCGGTCTCATATTTTTCAAGAATACTTGAGGCAGAATTGGTTAGTTCTTTGATCATCTGACGTTTGCCGATCATTATATTCTCTTTGAACCTGGGGATGATGATGAAAAAAATGGTAAGGAAAAACAGTAAAATGGTAAGCAAGGTTGGCAGGATAATCTTTGCAAAAAATTTACTTTTCGCAATATCTTCACCACTCAGAATAGCTGGTAGTTTGAAGGGCTGTTCAACAGAGTCATCAAGCGTTATTTGTTGGGATAACAATAACCTGAGAAAAATTTTTGATGTGATTGCCGCGTCCACCCAGGCATCATGCAATCCTTCGATCACAAGGCTGGTTATCCCGCCATGGAAACACATAAAATACAATTCATCCAATGCCGGATACTTATACCCGTTGCCATCTTCTGCAGGTATTTTACAGATGGGTTTGCCGAGCTTCATCGTACAAACCTTTCGTTTCCCGGCAAATGGGTTTTCGATATGTAAACGGTTTAGTTCACTTTCAATTATCGGGATGTCAAAGTCAATGTTGTGGGCAACCAGGTAATCACAATTCTCGAGATCTTTGATAAAATCATTCCAAACATGTGCAGGTTTCTCTCCTTTTTGCAGAATGGAGGCATCATCAATGCCATGAATTCGTGTGGATTCAACAGGGATGGGCATCTCCTGCCGGAGATATCGGTTTTGTGAATTGATCAGTTTGCCTTCTGCATCGAATAGCAACCAGGCAATTTGAATCACGCGGGGTAAATTTGTGGGGTTTGAACTTTCTGATACCTGTTTTGGTATTAATCCGGTTGTTTCGGTATCCAGAATCAGGTATTTCCCCCTGGAGGTTTCAGAGGAATTAAAATTCAGATCAAGATTCGGATGAGGGGTTAATTCCATTAATTTTGGATTTAATACCTTGTAAAATTACTTTTTCCTTCTATTTATTCCAAAAGAATTAGCATTTTGATGCATTATATCGCACAATTGAACTGGTAGACCGGATAAATCTTCGGCTTGATCAAAAATATTTTTTGTGTGCTCTTCGGAATCACTATTTTTGGAAGCAATGATTAAAAGGATTTTCATATCACACCTCCGCAAAGCAGTTTTAGGATTTCTGTTTTTCCTGCTGATTTATTCTGTCCCTTTGGCGGCAGTTGCCGACCTTAAAGAGCCTCTTCTGGATTCAGCAGCATTGGCGAAAAAGAATATCATTGCTGTTCGCATTAACACACCACCAAGAATTGACGGGGAGATGAAGGAACCGGACTGGAAAACAGCCATGGTTGCCGGAGAATTCGTAGAATATGGCCCACGCAACGGCACGTTTCCGGCCCTGCGTACCGAGATCAGGTTTGCCTACGACGACATGGCACTCTACATCCTTGCCGTAATGTACGATCCCAGTCCCGACAGCATCTGCAACGAACTGGGCCGCCGCGACCAGATAGAGGCGCTGAATACCGATTACATCTCCTTCGACATCCTTCCCTACAACGACGGACTGAACATGTATGAGTTCAAAGTGAGCCCGGCAAACCTGCAGAACGACTGCAAATACTCTGCCATCGGGCAGGATATTACCTGGGATGCAGTATGGGAGAGTGCCACCACAGTTACAGATTCGGCCTGGATTGCGGAGGTGAAAATTCCATGGTCGGCCCTGAGGTTTCCCAAAATCGAGGACCAGGTGTGGGGGATCAACATGTGGAGAAATATTCACCGGTATCATGAATACTCAACGTGGTCGTGGGTTGACAATAAATCGCAGGACATCTTTCGCTATTACGGCACCCTCAGCGGGATCAATTCGATAAAACCCCCGTTACGGCTCTCGGTTTCACCCTATGTGTCGGGGTATGTTGAGAAGACCCCGGAGAATAAAAACTGGTCTTATTTCCTTCGCGGCGGACTTGATCTCAGGTTCGGCATTAATGAGAGCTACACCCTCGACATGATGCTGATCCCCGATTTCGGACAGGTGCAATCGGACGACCAGGTGCTTAATCTCACCCCGTTCGAGATCCGGTACGATGAAAAACGACAATTCTTCACCGAAGCCACCGAACTTTTCAATAAGTGTGAAATCTTCTATACGCGGAGAGTGGGAAGCATTCCCAAGAACTATTATGCAGCTGAGGCAAACAGGCTCCCGGAGGAGAAGATAACCTCAAATCCCGACCAGACACGGATCATTAATGCGACCAAAATTTCGGGGAGGAATGCCAAAGGGCTGGGCATCGGCGTTTTTAACGGCATGACCACCAACACCTGGTCGGAGTTGGAAGATACCGTTACCGGGGAATCGCGCAGGGTCATGACCCAGCCTTTTACCAACTACAACGTGCTTGTGCTCGACCAGAACCTTAAAAACAACTCTTATGTAACCCTGATCAACACCAATTACTGGACCCCTGATGATGGATACAATGCCAATGTAACCGGTGCCGAAACCAGTATCAGGAACCGTAAAGGCACTTTCCAGGCTTTTGGCAGGTTCAACCTGAGCCAGAAATACATCAACGGGATCAGCCCTGAATTCGGGCACCAGTATCTGGTACAGTTGTCAAAACCCAGTGGTAAATTCCAGTACCAGCTGCTGCGGCAGGAAACCGGGAATACCTACGACCCGAACGACCTGGGTTTCCTTCTCTACAACAATGAAACATTCAACCGTGTGCAGTTTTCCTACTATGTATTCGATCCTTACTGGATCATCATCAATTCGCAAACCGACTTCCAGATATCCTATTCCACATTGTACAAACCTAATAGTTTCAAAACCCTCGAATTTACCCTGAATAATTCAACCACCTATCAGAAATACTGGACCAGTTCGTTCTCCCTGGGCCTCCAGCCCTATGGCTACAACGATTACTATGAACCGCGGGTATGGGGACGGGTGTATAAAAAGCCGTGGAATTACTACGATGAATGGGTTTTTTCTTCCGACGGGAGGAAAACATTCCGGTATCAGCATTACTTTACTTATCGTTACAGTTCCGGCAACAACAACATTGCCTGGTCGTTCGGGATCACCCCGCGGGTAAGGTTCAGCGACCGGTTGTCGGTTACCCTTGGGGTGCAGTATGCCAGCGATTTGAACGACTATGGCTGGGTTACAACGCAATATGATGCAGAGATGACTCCAACCATATACTTTGGCCGTCGCGACATCACCACCATCAGCAACATTCTGAATGTAAGGTATATATTCAGCACTAAAACTTCGCTGACCATGCGGGCCCGGCACTACTGGTCGCAGGCAAAATACCTTTCGTTTTATACGCTTACGTATGAAGGGTATCTTGCCGGTTCGGATTTCATTGCGGGGCAGGATATCAATTTCAATGCATTTACGGTTGACCTTCAATTTGTGTGGTATTTCGCCCCGGGAAGCGAGATGAGCGTGGTGTGGAAAAATGCCATCAATACCTATGATGACCACCTGGTTCACAGTTATTTCACCAACCTTGACAATACGATCAGTGCTCCGCAGTCCAATAGTTTCTCGGTGAGGGTGCTCTATTACCTCGATTACCAGTACATTAAAAATGTTTTCAACCACAAAGGCACTAAGAACACTCAGAAACACTAAGTTAATTTCATTGATATATTCTGAGTGTCCCTTAGTGTTCTCAGTGCCTCAGTGTTTTATTTAATTAATTTTAATAATTTAGCCCCATAAAAACAGCAAAATGAAACAAATAATTTCTTCAATCCTCTTTCTCTGTATTGTTTCTTGTTACATATCGCCGGTTACCGGTTTCAGTCAAACCCCTGCGAAACCCTACAACGAAAACCAGGATATCCGGTCTGACCTCAGGAAAGCAACCGCATTGGCTAAAAAGGAGAACAAGCACGTGCTCATCCAGATGGGAGGCAACTGGTGCCCGTGGTGCCTTCGGTTTCATGCAATGGCTTATGGGGCCCAACCCATCGATTCCCTGCTGAAGGCCGATTATGTGTACATGCTGCTCAATGTACCCCAGGACAAGAAGAAACGGGATTACGATCTTTTCCGTGAATTCGGCTATCCCAACCGGTTTGGTTACCCGGTTTTTGTAGTCCTCAACGGGGACGGGAAGGTCCTGCACATCCAGGATTCCGGCATTCTGGAGCACTGCCG
>CAZVNF010000024.1:0-18895 GCA_964628215.1 uncultured Draconibacterium sp. | reverse complement strand
ACGGGGACGGGAAGGTCCTGCACATCCAGGATTCCGGCATTCTGGAGCACTGCCGGGAAAAGGGTTACGATACCACTAAAGTAGTCACGTTTTTGAAAATGTGGAATGTGAAGGCATTGGATACTGAGACATATAAGGCGCTATTGAAATAATCATGCTTAAATCAGATACAGATTTAATTGTGTGTTATTTTGAGGTGCCAGATATTTTATAGCCGATCATTTCCCTTGGTTCGTTTTCCTGGTTAATCAATTCCTTGATCGCCTCGAAAACCAGAACGAACTTCTTGTCATACTTTTCTTCAAGAGTATCGATACGCCTCAACAGATCATTATTAGCATCTATCAATTGGCGGAGGTTGACAAATGCACGCATGATAGCGATGTTTACTATAATTGCTCTTTTTGAACGTAATACGCTGGATAGCATTGCAACACCCTGCTCAGTAAATGCAAATGGCGGAAATGGCTTGTACTTACTGTAAACACTGAGGTTATCACAATTTGTGATAACCTCTTCCCATTCTGATCGTGTTAGTTCAAACATGAAATCTTCAGGAAATCTCTCCATGTTCCTTTTTACTTGTTGCTTTAATACGCGTGTTTCCATTTGCCTGTTTTCTGCTTAATCAGGAAAAACCCCAAAGGTGATCAATGTTGTTTAAAAGTAATAGTAAACCCCCAGCAAAATTCTCAGGTTTCCAACCTCTTTAGAATCGGAAACCATCCCTTTTCCGGTTGTTTTACCATAAGCGGCCACCGTGTAATCCAGTTCCGAAGCGATCTTCAGTTTTTTCACGGTGAGCACCAGCCGGGGCGCTATACGGTAGAGGTAGTCAATATTCGGAGCGCGGGAATAATAAGGGCCGGTGATATCGGCGCCGGCTCCCAGGTTCTTGCAGTATCCTGCAAAAATCCCCGTTGACCAGGTTGGCCCGTTGGTTTTAACATCGACCCATGCCGTAGTGGTGCGGATGGGGGCGTAATCCACAATGCCCCGAACGGGATCGATCGTGCTTTTCACGGCATATCCGCCAATCATGTTGAAGGCAAAGCAGTTTTCACCATATACGCCGCCTGCTTTCATGGTTACCGCTGGCAATTTCAGCCGGACAAACAGATTGGCGGTAAGTGCGGTGGATTTTGCTGTGGTCTTGTAGTTTACCACTACTGCATCATGGTGAACCACCAGGTTATTCTCAACTGTGTCGTAGGCAGCTTTTTTTACCACCTCGGTGCCGAGACGGGGTGTCAGCATCAAAAAATCAATACTTGCCCCGACCAGGAATTCGGTCTTTTTCGCTTCATTGGCTATTCCGTATTGAACCTGGAAGGCAAATTCAGGCACAATGGAGTTGCGCAGGTACCTGGCACTGGGACCCTCGGGGCCGGTGCTGGTGGCATCCACCTGGGAAATGGCGGCAAGCAGCAGTTTGAAGTTTCCAAGCTGTTGCGTAATTCTCACCTGCGGGTTACGGGAAAAGATGACGAACGGTGCGCCTCCGTTCAATGAAACCGGTTCGGGACTGAACAGGGGGGCGTACAGCGGATGCCAGGTTTGGCCAAGCAGCAACTCTGTTTTCGTCCAGTTCAGTTTGACGAAGGCGTGTCTCAGCCTGAAAGAATTGATATTGACATTGATGTTGCCGTAAAATTCCCCTTCAATTACACCGGATGTTTTAGCTTTGAAAATATCCGGCCCGGTAATGCTCCCGGTTAAACGGGTTTGAATACTCAGGATGTTATAGGTTCCCTTTGCATGAATGTCTTTGCCGTCGGGGTCAGTTTTGACATTTTCGGGATAAAACAGCCACTGGCCTTCGCGTGCCATCACTGTTTGACGGGTGTCGAAGAAAACATCGGTGTTCACATATCCCGAAAAATGGATTCCGAAGGCCGGGGTTTTCTTTGCCTCCGGAACTTCCTGCTTTGTCTGTGTGTCATTTTTAGGAGCCGGATTCTGGGCCGGCAGGCGGGTAGAGAGAAGTAATCCGGTTAAAGCAATGATTAATAAATGTTTCATGCAACAGATGGTTTGAAAAACAGGTTTGCAAAGGTGCGATTTTTTTGATTATTGTTAAACATATAACAAAAAGAACCACTAAGGCACTAAGGGCACTTAGTTACACTTAGTGTTCCTCTGTGTTCTTAGTGCCTTAGTGGTTTATTTTCAAAAAAATAACCCTAAATTTGCCCACGAAACCCATTCACCCGTTTACCCGTTTACCTGTTTGCTTTTTTACCTGTTTACCCATTACAATGAACATCCACAAACTCAACAACATATTCAACCCCGGCCGGATCGCCCTCATCGGCGTGAATACCAACCCCAACAGCGTGGGAGGCAAGGTGCTGATCAACCTGGTAAGCGGGGGATATCGCGGGGTGGTTTACCCGGTAAATCCCGATAATGAAGCGGTGATGGGCATTCCCTGTTATCCCGGGGTGACTTCGCTGCCTAAAATTCCCGACCTCGCGATCATCTGCACTGCGGCTGAAAAAGTGTTAACCGTTATAGAAGAATGTGGTGAATTTGGCATCCGGGGCATCATCATCATGTCGGCCGGTTTCAGGGAGATCGGTGAAGAAGGAAAAAAACTCGAAGACCAGATCATTGCCGCGATCAGGAAATATGAAGGCATGCGGGTCATTGGTCCGAACTGCCTGGGTATCATTGTTCCCGGGTTGAAAATGAATGCCTCATTTGCCGCCGGTATGCCCAGGCCCGGCAACATTGCCTTTATTTCTCAATCAGGAGCATTGTGTACCTCCGTGCTCGACTGGGCCATGGAAGGAAAGATCGGGTTTTCGCAGTTTGTCTCCATTGGCAACAGCCTCGATGTGGAGTTTGGCGACCTGATCGACTATTTTGGGGATGATGAGCAAACCCATTGCATCATCCTCTACATTGAGTCGATTCAGAACCCGCGGAAATTCATGACCGCTGCCCGTGCCTTTGCCCGAAAAAAACCCATAATTGTATATAAGGCAGGCAGGTTCCCCGAATCGGCCCAGGTGGCAGCTTCGCACACCGGTGCCATGGCCTCCGAAGATGCCGTTTATGACGCTGCTTTTCAACGTGCGGGACTGGCCAGGGTGTATGAGATCGGTGATATTTTCAGCGTGGCGGAGATGATCGGCCGCGGTAAATTTCCGCAGGGGCCCCGCCTTGGAATCATCACCAATGCAGGCGGACCCGGGGTGATGGCCACCGATGCACTCATCGCCGCCAACGGGGTGCTTGCCCGACTTTCGGATGAAACGATCACCCTCCTGAACGAAAATCTCCCGGCCTACTGGTCGCACGGAAACCCCGTGGATGTGCTGGGGGATGCCCGTGCCAAGCGTATTGCCAAAGCCACCCAGATCGTACTTGCCGACCCCGGCGTGGATGCGGTACTCGTTATTCTTACCCCACAGGCAATGACCAACCCCAATGCCACGGCAAAGGAGATCAGCGCACTCGTATCCACCACGGGAAAGCCTATCCTGGCGGCCTGGCTGGGCGGACAAAGCATGCATGAAGCCGACGACATTTTGGTGGAGAATGGCATCCCCTCATACAAAACACCGGAGCAGGCGATCAGGGCCTTTATGACCATGGTAGCTTACAACCGCAACCTTGCCACCCTGTATGAAACCCCAAAAGACATTCCTGTTGAATTCACCCTCGACCGGAAACAACTGCGTGAATCATTTACTGAACTGATCGCCGGAGAAGAGGCTGTTCTTCCTGAAAACACCTCCAAAACCATCCTTGAGAACTTCGGCATCTCCACCACAAAACCCTACCTTGCACACAATTCCGATGAGGCGGTTGATATTGCCTCCCGCATCGGCTACCCGGTGGTGCTTAAGATACATTCTCCCGACATCACCCACAAATCGGATGTGGGGGGCGTTCAGTTGAACCTGGGCACGGAAAAGCTTGTCAGGGCTGCCTTTGAACGCATCATTGAATCGGCGAAGACCAAACGCCCCGAAGCCCGGATTGAGGGAGTTACCGTTCAGAAAATGGTTTCATCCAGAGATTCTGTGGAGATGATCCTGGGCATAAAAAAAGACCAGGTGTTTGGCACCGTTCTGATGGTAGGTATGGGAGGAATCACAGCCGAATTGTTTGGTGACAAAGCCCTTGGATTTCCACCGTTGAACGAGCGCCTGGCCCGCCGCATGATCGAGTCGCTCAAGATCTATCCCCTGCTTGCCGGGTACCGCGGAACCCCTGCAAAGAATGTGGATAAACTCATCCAGGTGCTGATTCGGTTGTCGTACCTTGCTGCCGATTATCCTGAAATTGCCGAACTCGACATCAACCCGCTGCTGGTTACCCCGGAGGATGTAATTGCACTTGATGCCCGCATTGTGCTTGATCCCAGGGTGGTGTGGCAGGAAGATGATCCCTATTCCCATCTTGCGCTGCATCCATACCCTGAGAAATATGTTGGCTCAACTGTTCTCCAGGATGGCACTGCGGTACTGCTCCGCCCCATCAAGCCGGAGGATGAGCCCCTGTGGCTGGCCATGCTCGGGGCATGTTCAAAAGAATCGCTGTACAGCCGGTTCCGGTATTTTTTTCACTGGGAAACCCATGAGGTGGCCACCCGCTACTGCTACATTGATTATGACCGCGAAATAGCCATCGTGGCTGAGATTGTGGAGGAAGGACAGAAAAAGCTGATTGGCATCGGGCGGCTTGTGGCCGATCCCGATCACGAAACGGTGGAATATGCCGTTCTGATCGCAGATGCCTGGCAGCAGAAAGACCTTGGCAATATCCTCACCGATTTTTGCCTTGAAGTGGCAGAAGGCGGAAAACTGAAGAAAATAGTGGCACAGACCACTACGGATAATAAAGCCATGATTGCTGTTTTTCAGAAGCGCGGCTTCGAAGTGAAGATAAACAACCATGATTCAACGGTTGACGTAATGAAAGTCTTATAATAAATATTCCCAATTCCCGTTTTAAAATTAAAATAACAGAAATGAACAGAAACAGAATTCTTGCCCTTTGCACCCTTGCTGTCGCCCTCATTGTCATGACCTCCTGCGGCATTACCTCCCATCCGAATGAAAGAATTATCATTGGAACCTGGCGACCGGTTTCAGTTGAAAAAGTAGTCGATTCGGCTGCTATAAAGGCAGCAGCTTCCCTGGCCGGGAATCCGGAACAGAAGCAGTCCAGGGAAGGCAAGCCTGCAGGTGACGGCGGCGTTGCCAAAAAAGAGGCTGCTCTCGACCGGTTGGTTCAGAGTGAAATGCGCGCCACCATGGAAATTTTTGCCAATAAAACAGCGGTAAAAAACTATCCCGGAAAACCCATGTCAGCCACCTGGAAAATGAAAGGAAAGGGAACGCGCATTGTGGCAAAGGGTGTTGAAAACGGAGTGAAGTTTGTTATCGAAATCCTCGAGATCAACAAAGAACGGATCGTGGTGCTCGAACATGCACCCATTGGGGATATCAAGATAGTTTACGAAAGACAGCAGTAGAGTCATCCCCTTAATCGATCCTGAACACCCGGCATTCATTTTCATCAGGCAATTAACAGATATAATTTATTTCAAAAATGAAAAATATCGGATAATTTCGATTTGTGAAATAATTATTATCTTTGCTTAAATTTTTATTCAGGATGGAACCATTGAAACGGAAGTTATTTCAGGCACTTGCTGACCATCTTTATGAAAAGGAATTCACGATTATTTCAGGCTCCAGGCAAAGTGGTAAAACCACATTGCTTGACCAGCTTGGTGACCATTTAAAACAGAGGGCGGAAGAGGTTTATCAACTGACCCTTCAAATTTCCTAAAGCTGATATACGATAAATATCATTCCCGGGTTAAGATCATTGCGACGGGCAGCAGTGCATTTTATATTGATCGCAAATTCAAGGACTCACTGGCCGGCAGAAAACAACTGTTTGAATTATACACCCTTGATTTTGATGAATTCCTGTTGTTCCGGACAGGTACAAGTGAGATGCAGGAAGAATTGAACAGGATCAGAGAAAATGATCATTATCTTTCGTCAAAGCGTAAAGTGCTGGAGAGCTATTTTAGCGAATACCTGACTTTCGGAGGATATCCTGCAGTCGTTGTTGCCAGTACTACGGTAAGGAAAATAGCCTTGCTTAAAGAAATCGTTGGTTCTTTCCTGAAACGTGATATTGCCGAATCAAACATTCATGATCAGGATAAGTTTTATAAAGTTCTGATGCTTTTATCACAACAAACCGGGTCACTCGTTAACGCAAATGAATTATCCAGAACAATGGGAATATCGACAACAGCCATAGAGAACTACCTGTATGTGCTGCAAAAATGTTTTCATATTCAGCTTCTTCGTCCATTTTATAGCAATCTAAGGAAGGAACTCACAAAAATGCCAAAGGTGTTTTTTCACGACCTTGGATTTCGTAATGCCATGCTAAATCAATACCTGCCAATTGATCAGCGGCTTGATAAAGGGATGCTGATCGAAAACTATGCCTATATCCGGTTACGGACGCTGCACGGCAACGATGATCTCCGCTTCTGGCGCACCACGGATGGATCTGAAGTTGATTTTGTTTTCACATCAGGGCAGGGTAAAGGCGAAGCCATCGAAATCAAATTTGAAGAAACCAGCTACAATCCTTTAAAATACCGGAAATTCCATGAACATTATCCTGATTATATGCTGAATCTCCGGGCATTCCGCTCATCTGAAAACCAAACTTCCTTAATTGCGCTGTAAGATCTTACAGGATGTCAACTAATTCACTCTGCAATCGTACACTCGAAAATCAAACCAGGTTTTTTTTATTAACTTTAATTTGTAATTTTGATACCTGTCTGAAAATTTAATTTACCGCCAGAATGCGAAGAAGTAAATCTATTTATAATTAATCTTTTATACGCCAACGCCATGAATTTCGAATTTACCGAAGAACAGATCATGATCCAGCAATCTGCACGGGATTATGCCCAGCGAGAACTGATCAAAGACGTTTTGGAACGCGATGCCAAAGCTGAATTTCCCACACATCATGTTAAGGCACTCGCCGAACTTGGGTTCCTTGGGATGCTTGTTGATACAAAATATGACGGCGGAGGCATGGATACCGTATCCTATGTACTCGCCATGGAGGAGATTTCAAAAATCGACAGTTCGGTCTCGGTAATCATGTCGGTGAACAATTCACTGGTATGTTATGGAATTGAATCTTATGGCACGGAGGAACAAAAGGAAAAATGGCTGAAGCCCCTTGCCCGTGGTGAAAAGATTGGCGCATTTCTCCTTTCAGAACCCGAAGCCGGGTCGGATGCCACTTCACAGCGTACCACCGCCATCGACAAGGGCGACCATTACCTGGTTAACGGGGTGAAAAACTGGATCACCAGTGCAAATTCTGCCTCAACTTATCTTCTGATTGCCCAAACCCATCCCGAAAAAGGGCATAAGGGAATCAATGTGCTGCTGGTCGACCGCCACTCTCCCGGGATCACCCTTGGCCCGCATGAAGACAAGATGGGCATGCGCAGCAGCGATACCCACTCGGTGATGTTTACCGACGTGATCGTTCCCAAGGAAAACCGGATCGGAGAAGATGGGTTCGGATTCAAATTTGCCATGAAAACCCTGGAAGGCGGCCGCATTGGCATCGCATCCCAGGCTTTGGGCATTGCTCAGGGTGCGTACGAACGTGCAGTGAAATATTCGAAGGAGCGTAAAGCGTTTGGCACTGAAATCATCAACCACCAGAGTGTGGGGTTCAAACTTGCCGAGATGCACACCCGGATTGAAGCAGCCCGTTATTTCTGCCTGAAATCCGCCTGGCTGAAGGACCAGGGAAAACCATACGGAACTGCCAGCGCAATGGCCAAATACTACGCTGCAGAAACCGCGATGTATGTTACCACCGAGGCGGTTCAGATACACGGAGGGTACGGTTATGTGAAGGAGTACCATGTAGAAAGACTGATGAGGGAAGCCAAACTGACCCAGATTTATGAAGGCACGAGCGAAATTCAGCTGGTTATTCTTTCCAGGGCCATTATGAATGATTGATTTTTAATATACAACCTTCTCTCCGTGGTTCTTCGTGTCTTCTTCGTGTAACTCCGTGTAATTTTGTTTCACAGAGAACCACGAAGAAGACACGAAGAACCACGAAGAAAAGGGAGTATACCATGTTGTGTTTAATAAAACATTTGAGAAATGAACTCCCCCGAGGTATACAAACCCCAGAACCATATCCGCATCGTTACGGCGGCGTCGCTGTTCGACGGACACGATGCCGCGATCAACATCATGCGCAGGATCCTGCAGTCAAGCGGGGCGGAGGTGATCCACCTCGGGCATAACCGGTCGGTGCAGGAGGTGGTTGACTGTGCCATCCAGGAAGATGTTCAGGCCATTGCCATCACCTCTTACCAGGGCGGGCACATGGAGTATTTCAAATACATGTTTGACCTGCTCCGGGAACAAGACTGTGGCCATATAAGGATTTTTGGCGGAGGAGGTGGGGTGATCCTGCCCGCGGAAAGCAAAGAGTTGCACGAATACGGTATCGCCCGGATCTATTCACCCGACGACGGCCGCGAAATGTCTCTGCAGGGGATGATCAACGATTTGCTGATGAAATGCGATTTCCCCGTTGGAAACAAGGATCAGTATGATCTTGATAAAATAGAGCGCAAGGATTTCAGGGAAATTGCGGGTTTGATCTCCGCCGCAGAGAACTACCCGGATAAAGGTCATGATTTTTTTGAAAGAATAGCGAAAGCAGCAGATGAAACGAAGATCCCGGTGCTGGGCATTACCGGAACCGGGGGAGCCGGGAAGTCATCCCTGGTGGATGAAATTGTGCGCAGGTTTCTCGCTGACCTGGAGGATAAAACCCTGGCCATCATCTCCATCGACCCTTCCAAACGTAAAACCGGTGGCGCGTTGCTGGGCGACCGCATCAGAATGAACGCCATTTTCAATCCGAGGGTGTACATGCGTTCCCTTGCCACGCGGCAATCGAACCTGGCGCTGTCGAAGTATGTGAAAGATGCCATCAATGTGGCCAAAGTGGCCGGGTTTGACCTGGTGATCGTTGAAACCTCCGGCATCGGCCAATCTGATACAGAGATTGTAGATCACAGCGATGTTACCATGTATGTAATGACCCCTGAATACGGGGCAGCCAGTCAGCTGGAAAAGATCGACATGCTTGATTTTGCCGACCTGGTGGCCATCAACAAATTTGACAAACGGGGAGCCCTGGACGCCCTGCGCGACGTAAAGAAGCAATACCAGCGGAACCATAAATATTTCGACAAGCCGGTGGAAGAGATGCCGGTATATGGTACGGTAGCTTCCCAATTCAACGATCCGGGGGTGAATGAATTATACCGTGCCCTCATCCGGACCATTAAAAGCAAAACCAGCATCTCTTTGCCCAGCCAGGTTGAAGAAGATGTTGAAATTTCCGAAAAGATCTTCATCATTCCGCCATCACGGACCCGCTACCTGGCTGAAATAGCTGAAACCGTGCGCAATTACAACCTCTGGACCGTTTCGCAGGCCAGGGTGGCCCAGCAGCTTTTCGGCATTGCACAAACCATTGAAACCCTCAGCAATTCCCGTCCTGACGGAGTAAAGGACCCCGACAGGGTGAATACCTGCAACAAGACCGGGATGCTCCTCGAACTTGATCTGTTGTATGAGCGAACCTTTAAACTGCTTGAACCGGATAACCAGGAGGTGCTTAAAAACTGGAAGAAGAAGGTTCAGTCCTACAGGGATGATTTTTATATCTATAAGGTGCGGGATAAGGAGATTAAAGTGGAAACCCATACAGAATCCCTGTCACGGCTTAAGATCCCTAAAATTTCGATGCCGCGTTACGAGGCCTGGGGCGACATCCTGAAATGGAGTTTGCGTGAAAACGTACCGGGTGAATTTCCTTATGCCGCCGGGGTGTTTCCTTTCAAGCGCGAAAGTGAGGACCCTACCCGGATGTTTGCCGGTGAAGGCGGACCGGAACGAACGAACAAGCGCTTCCATTATGTCTCTTTTGGCAATCCTTTCGTGAGGCTTTCCACGGCGTATGATTCTGTTACATTGTATGGGTTTGACCCCGGGATACGGCCCGACATCTATGGGAAAATAGGCAATGCCGGCGTTTCCATTGCCTGCCTCGATGATGCCAAAAAGCTCTACTCCGGTTTCGACCTGGTTAACCCGAATACCTCAGTATCCATGACCATCAACGGCCCGGCGCCAACCATGGTTGGATATTTCATGAACGCCGCCATTGATCAGCTGTGCGAAAAGTATATCCGGCAGCATGACATGGTGGAGGAAGTGGAGAAGAAAATTACTGCCATATACAAAAAAGCCGGAACACAGCGCCCCCGTTACCAGGGCGATCTGCCAAAAGGCAACGACGGACTGGGCCTGATGCTGCTTGGCGTTACCGGCGACCAGGTATTGCCCGCCGCGGTGTACGAAAAGTTAAAGAAAGAGGCGCTTAGCCAGGTTCGCGGCACTGTGCAGGCCGACATCCTGAAAGAGGATCAGGCGCAGAATACCTGCATCTTTTCCATCGATTTCGCCTTGAAAATGATGGGCGACATCCAGCAGTATTTCAACGACAACAATGTAAGGAACTTCTACTCTGTTTCCATATCCGGGTACCATATCGCGGAGGCCGGGGCCAACCCCATTTCCCAGCTGGCATTTACACTGGCCAACGGGTTCACCTATGTGGAATATTATGTTTCACGGGGGATGGATGTCAGTAAATTTGCCCCGAACCTGTCGTTTTTCTTCTCTAATGGAGTTGACCCTGAATATTCGGTGATCGGCCGCGTGGCCAGACTTATATGGGCCAAAGCCATGAAGTTCAAGTATAAGGCGGATGCACGTTCGCAGATGTTGAAATACCACATCCAGACCTCAGGCAGGTCATTGCATGCGCAGGAGATCGACTTCAACGACATCCGCACGACCCTGCAAGCTTTATATGCCATTTATGATAATTGCAACTCATTGCATACCAATGCCTATGATGAGGCAATTACCACCCCCACCGAAGATTCTGTGCGCCGTGCCATTGCCATCCAGATGATCATCAACAACGAACTGGGGCTGGCTAAAAATCAGAATCCGCTGCAGGGCGCTTTTATCATTGAAGAGCTCACCGACCTGGTTGAAGAAGCCGTGATGCTGGAATTCGAACGGATTTCGGAAAGGGGCGGAGTGCTGGGAGCCATGGAGACCATGTACCAGCGCAGCAGGATTCAGGAGGAGAGCCTCTATTACGAAACGCTGAAACATACAGGAAAACTCCCGATCATCGGGGTGAATACCTTTCTATCAAGCAAGGGTTCCCCTACCGTGCTGCCCGGAGAGGTAATCAGGGCTACAGAGGAGGAGAAACAATACCAGATTACCATGCTGGACAACCTGCACCTGACCCATGCTGAAAAATCATCGGCCATGATTGAAAATCTGAAGAGGGCGGCAACAAAAAATAGTAATATCTTTGAAAGCCTGATGGAGGCGGCCAAATACTGTTCCATCGGGCAGATCACGGATGCCCTGTTTGAAGTAGGCGGACAGTACCGCCGCAGCATGTAAAATATTTAAAATCAGATATATGACCCTGTTTAATATTTTGGTTGTCAATCCAAAGGATTACCTGACACAAATTGCCATTTACCAGAATCACAAACTCCTGTACATGATCAGCCGGAGACATTCGGCAGAGGAACTTGCCCCGTTTAAATCGATATACGACCAGGTGCAGTTCCGGAAGGACAGTGTGCTCAGGGAGATTAAAAACAATGAATTCAACCTGGATGAACTTAAAATCGTTATTTCCCGGGGGGGACTGATCAAACCGGTGCAGTCGGGGGTTTTCGAGGTTAATGACCTTTTGAAAAAGGATTTGCTGCACAGTCCGGTAGGAGAGGATATCATCAACATTGCCGGGTTGCTTGCCGATGCGATCGCTGCCGACATACCCGGAACCAGGGCCATGATCGCCGATCCGACCGTGGTGGATGAATTTCATGAACTGGCCCGCATTACCGGTTCCCCGGAGATCAGGCGCAAATCCATTTTTCATGCCCTGAACCAGAAGGCCGTTGCGAAAATGCATGCCGAAACCCATAAGCAGAAATATGAGGAGTTAAACCTTATTGTTGCGCACATCGGCAACGGCACCACGGTTGGCGCACACCGCAAGGGCAGGGTGGTTGATGTGAACCAGGGGTTTGAAGGCGATGGCCCGTTCTCCATGGTCCGGAGTGGCTCATTGCCTACAGGCGACGTGGTGAAGATGTGTTTCAGCGGAACCAAAAGCCTTGATGAAATGTTGTGCCTGCTCACCCATTGCGGCGGCGTGAACGCCCACCTGGGGACCCGCGACATCAATGAGATCGAAAACCGCATCAACAGCGGGGATGCCCACGCCAAGCTCATCATGGAGGCCATGGCCTACCAGGTCTCCAAGTGCATTGGGGAGATGTTTGCCGTGCTGAAAGGCGAAGCAGATGCCATTCTCATTACCGGCGACATTGCCCACAGCCAGTTTGTAGTGCGCAACATCATTGAACATGTTGAAAAATTTGCCCCGATCTTCCTCTACGCCGGCGACAACGAACTCCAGGCCATGGCCAAAAATGCCCTTCGCGTGCTGAACGGTGAGATGGAAGTACAGGAATATAAATAAAATTTCACCATTTCGCTACCTCGCTACCTCGCTACCTTTAAAAACCAACTATGAAGCTATTTTCCATACTCACCGGCAACCTGAAACTCGATGGCGGTGCCATGTTTGGCGTTGTTCCAAAGGTAATCTGGGGAAAAACCTATCCCAGCGATGAAAACAACCTCTGCAACTGGTCGATGCGTTGTTTGCTGATTGTTGACGGAGACCGTAAAATCCTGATCGATTGCGGCATCGGGGAGAAGCAATCGGAGAAATTCTTTTCAAATTATTATCTCAACGGCGACGATACGCTTGAAAAATCACTTGCGGCACATGGTTTTACAGCCGACGATGTTACCGATGTGATCCTCACGCATCTTCATTTCGACCACGTAGGTGGTGCGGTTCGCTGGAATGCCGACCGCACGGATTATGAGGTTGTGTTTAAAAATGCAACCTATCATACCAGCCGCCAGCAATGGGAGTGGGCTACCAGTCCGAACAACCGTGAAAAAGCCTCCTTCCTGAAAGAGAACATCCTGCCTATCAAAGAAAAAGGCCGGCTGGAACTGTTTGAAGGCGATATAGAGCTTTTCCCGAATGTATCTGTCCGGATCTTCAACGGGCATACCGACGGACAGGTGATCCCGTTCATCAGGTACAAGGATAAAACTGTTGTTTACATGGCCGACCTGCTTCCCTCGGCAGCACATATTCCGTTACCCTGGGTGATGAGTTACGACACCCGCCCGCTGATCACCCTGAAGGAGAAGGAGGCATTTATGGCTGAAGCCGCCCAAAATGGCTACGTTCTCTTTTTCGAACACGACCTTTATCGCGAGTGCTGCACTGTGGAAGCTACGGAAAAGGGCATAAGGCTGAAAGATAGTTTTCCGCTGGAAACGATATAATGCAGGCCGTAAATATTTCATTGTTGTTATTTCTTTTGCTCCTGAGCGGATGCACCAAAGACAAGGTTTCTGCGAATCAGCAGCCTCAATTGACTGTGACCCATTCCGCCGACGGGCTTACCATCACAGTCAAAGGCGGCGCAACCGATACCGATGGAACAGTGGCCGAAGTAAGCATTGACTGGGGGGACCAGCGAACCGAGTATTTATCCACCGGGGAGTATGCCGCTTTTGAAACCAGCCACCTGTACGCAAATCCGGCAACGTTCAACATCCGGATCACCGTGCGCGACGATTCCGGAAACACTGCCGAAGCCATCATTCCTGTGAACGTGGATTTTAAAGAGACTTCCCTGTAGGGCATCAAACCCGGCATGTTTAAAACCACTGCCGGTGAATACCTTATTCTCACCATCAACCTGCATACGTACCAGGAATCGCGGCAATCTGAGAAATTCAACATGATCGCCGATGTCATTGGCAAAATGGACATTGACTTTATCGCTTTCCAGGAATGTGCGCAGCACAAGGATGCGGCAATCCACCAGGGGATCATACGGAAGGATAATATGGCACTGATCATCTCGGACAGGATCATGGAAAAATACCAGGTTCAGTATGATTTTGCCTGGAACTGGGCGCATTATGGCTGGACAGTGTGGGAGGAAGGAGTTGCCGTTTTATCAAAGTACCCGGTGGTTCAGTCCGAAGACAGGTATGTTTCACAGAATACCAACACCGGCAGCATTACCTCGCGGAAAGTGATCTGGGCATCGTGCCAGTCTCCTGACGGCCTGTTCAATATTTTCTCGGCTCATATTCACTGGCGTACCTCTGTATCGGATGAGGAACAGAACAACCAGGTCAGGAATATTCAAATCATGGCTAACGAGAAAGAGGCGTTGTCAAAAGGTTCATTTTCACTGGTATGCGGCGATTTTAACGGCAACCCTACGAGTGAATATCCCTGGAGTGAAGGCTACAACACCATGATGAGAAAAGGAGATTATACCGACAGTTTCCTGGAAATGTACCCGGATGCAAACCAGAAACCTGCATTGAGTAAATACAATACCATTGGAGGAGATCTGCCGGGCAGGATAGACTATGTGTTTATGAAAAAGCATCCCCGGCTGAAGGTGATGGATTCCCAGATCATTTTCACCGGGGATGTGGTTGGAACTGTATCTGATCATTTCGGGGTACTGACCAGGGTGGCTGTAATTAATTAATACCATTATCTTTGCTCCCGTAAAATTGGATGACCGCTATTGCGGTCTCCTGTTTGATTAATTTGATTGTATCAGATGGTAAAAGTCCTCGCGTTTTATTTACCCCAATATCATCCCATCCCTGAAAATGATGCGTGGTGGGGCACGGGGTTTACCGAGTGGACCAACACGGCGAAAGCAATACCCCTGTTTCCGGGACATTACCAGCCACACCTTCCTGGAGGGCTTGGCTATTATGACCTGAGAAAACCCGACGACCGGCAGGCGCAGGCGGACCTTGCAAAAGAATACGGACTGGGTGGTTTTATATACTGGCACTATTGGTTCGGCCATGGAAAACAATTGCTCGAACGTCCTTTCAAAGAGGTGCTTGAGAGCGGGCAGCCCGATTTTCCTTTTTGCCTCGCCTGGGCCAACCAGTCATGGACCGGGGTGTGGCACGGCCTGGATAAAAAAATACTGATCGAACAATCCTATCCCGGAAAGGATGATTATATCGCGCATTTCAACCATGTGCTTCCGGCTTTCCGTGACCCGCGGTACCTTCGGATTGAGAATAAACCCGTGTTTATTGTTTTCTCCCCTGAACTGCTTCCCGATGCAAAAACCTATACCTCCCTCTGGAATGAACTTGCTTTGCAGAGCGGGCTTGACGGAATCTGGTTTATCGGGATCCATTTTCAAAAATGGGATTTCAGGGCGGATGGATTCAATGGAACCACCTTCCACCAGCCATCGCACTACCTTTCAGACTACCGCAAGGCACATCCGTGGAGGTCGAGGATGAATGCGTTAAGGGAGCTTGTTTTCAAACCTTCGCCCAAAAGAATTGACC
The DNA here is from genome assembly GCA_964628215.1 of uncultured Draconibacterium sp. Taxonomy (GTDB): domain Bacteria; phylum Bacteroidota; class Bacteroidia; order Bacteroidales; family FEN-979; genus CAIVAT01. Next base: position 3,227 of record CAZVNF010000024.1, on the reverse strand, counting down.
TGGAAAAACTGGTAAATACCTATCAGTATGACCGTTTTACCGAAGAGGATGTTTTGCCGGCCATTATTCCAAACTGGGACAATACCCCGAGAAGCGGGGGAAGGGGATGGGTGTTCGAAAATACAACCCCGGAATTGTTTAAAAAACATCTCAGATCAGCCGTTGAAAGTGTAGAAAACAAACCGGCCGACAAGCAAATTGTCTTCATCAAGTCGTGGAATGAATGGGCCGAAGGAAATTACCTTGAACCGGATCAGCGATGGGGTATGGGTTTTTTGGAAGCCTTAAAAGAGGTAGTTACCGGAAGTAAGGGGAATCATAAATCATAACATTCATGCTGAGCAGGCTGCAGTCTTTTATTTCCTCAAATAATAAACGGATCCTTCTCCGGGCATTCAAACAGGAATTAGTGTCGGATCTCCGGGGGTTATTTTACAAAAACAGGTTCTATTTTAAAAATAGCAACGATTGCCTTGCCGGGAAAATCAAAATAGACGGGTTACCCCGAACTTCATACGGCACCCATCGCAGCGGTTGGAATTTTGCAGTTAAGTCGATTGAGCAACTTCACAACCCGGGAGGGATTCTTTGCGATCCTTTTGTTGAACGAACTTTTTCATGGAATCCTAAAGGGCCCCGTCCCCACCTGGAACCCTGGGTCGGGTTTATCCATGTTCCCCCTCGTGCACCATCGCATCTTTCTGGAAAACAGTCAAATGAAGAAATATTCAACACCCGGGAATGGAAGCAAAGTCTCCCGTTCTGCAAAGGGCTGTTTACCCTTTCAGAGTATCATAAAGTAAAACTTGAGTCACTTTTAAACATTCCCGTTAACAATTTGCTGCATCCTACAGAATTTCCTGAATTAACGTGGTCGCCGGAATTGTTCAGGCTGAACCAGGAGAAGAAAATTGTTCAGATTGGCTGGTGGCTGAGGAAAATTTACTCAATTCACCGGTTGCAGGTTAAAGGATACCAAAAAGTTTTTCTCAGGAAGCAGGAGAATAACATGGATGAGATCATGAAAAAGGAGTTCGATCACACCCCCGGCAACGAATTCCTTACTCCGGAAATCATGGCACAGACCATCACCATGAAATTTCTTTCAAACAATAATTATGACCGGCTGTTAACTGAGAATATTGTCTTTCTCGATTTGTATGATGCGAGTGCCAACAACACCATCGTAGAGTGTATTGCACGAAACACCCCGATCCTGGTAAACCCATTGGCACCCGTAGTCGAATATCTTGGCAGCGGCTACCCGTTTTATTTTTCATCACTGGAAGAGGCGGCGGCAAAAGCAGAAAATACCGAACTGGTTATCCAGGCGCATCAATATCTTGTGAACCATCCGGTGAAGCACAAGCTCACAGGAGATTATTTCCGAAACAGCCTGGTATCTTCATCCATCTATCAATCTCTGTAATGAGCATAAAAGTTTCTGTCGTTACGGTCGTTTTAAATAACAGAGCCGGCTTTGTAAAAACAGCGGGAAGTGTTGCAGGGCAGGACTATCCCTTTGTGGAGTGGATCGTAATTGATGGCGGTTCAACAGATGAAACAACTAAGGAAATAGCTCATTATACCCAAAAGATCACCTGGTGGACCAGCGAACCCGACCGCGGCCTGTACGATGCCATGAACAAGGGACTGCATAAGGCGACCGGTGAATGGGTGGTTTTTCTCAATGCCGGTGATGCATTTGCAGGGACTGATACCCTGTCAGGGGTTTTTGGAAATGATCTGACAAGTTACGGGGTTGTATATGGCGATGTGCTGGCAGGTTATTCCGAGGCACAGGTGTTGAAAAAAGCGGGAAAGCCTGCCGGCCTGATCAAGGGCATGGTAATTTGTCACCAGGCGGTTTTTGTAAGAACACATTTGATACAAGAATCCGGGTTCGATCTGAAGTACCCGATTGGCGCCGATTTCAATATGCTATTCGGATTATTTGAGTCGGGATGTGCCTTCAAACAATTGGATTTTCCGGTAGCGGTGATTGATGTGTCGGGTGTGTCGAACCGGAAAATGGTTCAATCGGCGAGGGAACATTTTTCCATTGTACAAAAATTCAGGAAGATGAACTTTTCAGAAAAAATGTACCATCATGCTTTTATTTTGTGGTTGAATCTGGTGACTGTTGGATATAAGATTTTACCGGTAAAAATTATGCACCGAATCAGTAATTTTGCAAGCAAATATATACCGGGGGAATGAAAATCTTAATGATAAACACCTATGATCTTCGTGGAGGTGCAGCAAGGGCATCATGGAGACTCTTTGAGGGATTAAAGAGTACTGGCCATGAAGTAACCCTTCTGGTTCAGGAGAAAAGGTCAGATGATCCCTCCGTGGTTGTATCAGCCTCGCCCGGATCAGGGTTTTTTAACCCGTTCAGGCCATATGTTGATTTTGCAATCCCTTTGATCTTCACACGCAAAAGAGTGCTGTTTTCCACCTCCATGATCCCTGATAATCTGCTGAAGGAGATTGACAGACTGAATCCGGATGTAGTTCACCTGAACTGGATCGCCGGGGGTTTTATCAGGATCGAAACCATCGCGCAAATCAAAAAACCACTGGTGTGGACTTTTCAGGACATGTGGGCCTTTACCGGAGGATGTCACTATTCGGGCGATTGCCGGCGTTATCTTGAGGAATGCGGCAAATGTCCGGTTCTTAATTCCACGGCTGAAAATGATTTGAGTTACAAAGTTTTTCAGCGGAAATTAAAATCTTACAGTGCTGTAAAGAATTTAACCATCACCACGCCCAGTACGTGGCTGGCGAATATTGTCAGAGAAAGCAAATTGATGAAGGGTCGCAATGTGATGGTGGTTCCTAACAGTTTGAACACGAATGTATTCCAGTCCTCAGGCAAAGATGCTGCAAGGGAGAGGTTATCCTTACCCTCCGGGAAAAAGATTATTTTATTTGGAGCGATCAGGGCAACGGAAACCCCTTTGAAAGGTTTCGGCTTATTGGTAGAGGCGCTGAAAATACTCAACCGGAGCGATTTGCAACTGGTTGTGTTTGGGTCAACTACTGCCGCGAACATCGATATCACCGGGCTGGATGTGAGATTCATGGGTGCTGTAAACAGCCAGCAGATGCTGATCGACCTCTATTCGGCAGCGGATGTGATGGCAGTTCCCTCCCTTCAGGAAGTTTTTGGACAGGTAGCTACCGAAGCAATGGCTTGCTGCACACCGGTGGTCGCTTTT
>CAZVNF010000023.1:0-32380 GCA_964628215.1 uncultured Draconibacterium sp. | reverse complement strand
AATTGACATCAACAATATAAAGCCGGATAATATTTTTGAAAACATAGGCAAATTTCCTTGTCATTTCATAGTAGGGTACAAATTTACATTATTTTTCACCAACCATTTTTTCATACGTTAAAATCATGTATTTTTGAGTTCTATGGCTTGATGTGAGTTTACACCCTTACTTTCTGTTAAACTATATTACACAGAGGTACACGGAGAAGACACAGAGAACCACGGAGAAAAGAAAGCAAATTCAAACCAGGTGAATCTTGGAAAAGGCAACTACAGCAAAAAGAACCGCACCGCATAAAGTTAATACAAACCAGGGTAAGCCTGTTTATTACTTCCTGTTGTTTGCATACCTGCTTGGACCTGTATTTACGCCTAATTTTTTCACCCTGGATTCAAACGGGCCGAAATTCCTGGGATTGGCAATGTTAAACCTTGTTGCATGGGTGGTTTTTTACATCGATGCAGGAAGCAGGGAGCACAATGGGATGCGGGCAGGATTTTTCCGGAATTATATCGGATTGGCATACAGCCTTTTTGTAATAATTTCATTGCTGTCGATCTTCCAGGCTTACAATTTGCCGGAAGCTTTGATCAACCTGGCAAAAATTTTTACCATTTTCACATCCGCCTTTGCGTTATACCTTATTTTCAGCATTAACCGGGTTTATATCGTTCAAATTGCCACAGTGCTGGCTTTTCTGCTGGTTTTCGACAGCCTTACCGTATTTTATCATATCCTGGAATATATAAATAATAATGTGACCTCCATCTACGATATAAAATCGGTATATTCCCATAAAAATATTCTTTCCGCGGCGTTGTTTGTGAAAATACCTGTGGCTGTCTGGCTGATGTTATTTAACACAGGTTGGCTGAAAAAACTTGGTTACCTTTCATTTTTACTGGCTGCAGTGGCTGTATTGTTTTTGAGTGCCCGTGCATTTTATCTCGGTTTGGCCATGCTCCTCATCACGCTTGCTGTATTCTTCGCTGTTCGAAATTATGCTGATAAATCCGTTCGTTCATTCAAAAAAATACTTCTTCTTGCTGCTTTTTTTGTTGGGGCATTGATCCTGTTTACTATTATCCAGCGGTATTTTTATCCAACCAACCTGGATTCGGCACGAAAATTCAATACAGGTTTTATTGAACGTCTTTCGACCATCCGTGCGAATGAGTCGTCAATCAATGCAAGGCTCGACAACTGGAAAAGATCTTACCTTCTTATCAAAGACCATCCGCTGGTGGGGGTTGGTACCGGAAACTGGAAAATTGAGGTACTGAAATATGAGAGTCCGGCCAGGGATGAATTCCTTACAAGTTATAAAAACCACAACGATTTTATTGAAGTTACCGCAGAAACTGGATTGCCGGGGGGATTGGTTTATTTGTCAATCTTTTTCCTGATCTTTTTTTATTTTATAAAAGCAGCATTGGTTTCCGGTGCAGATGAAGAAAAGCTGAAATATCTGTTTCTGGCGGCATTTGGGATCCTGGCTTACAGTGTCGATGCATTTTTCAATTTTCCAAACGATCGTCCTGAGATTCAGGCCCTGTTTGCCATGTACGTGGCTATTGCGATCTTGTATTCAGGAAAGGCCCCCGAGGGTGGGGGCGGAAAACAAAGCAGGTCGTTATTTACCCAAGGCATTACCCGACATACAGATTCAAAGTATTTTCTGATTGTTTTGTTTTTATTTTCTGGTGCTTCAGCCCTGGTTTTGTACATGAATGCAAAATCACTTTATTTTCAACGGCATGTCATCGAAGATCTCAAGCTGGATAAATACTCACGGCCAGCCTCATTTTTCATTCAGGGATTCCCTTCAATGCCCGATATAAGCTGTGATGGTGCCCCGATCAGTACCTATATTGCACGTTACCTGATAAATGAAAACCACCCGGATGAAGCCTTGCGCTTACTTTTAAAGGATAATCCCAACCCTTACGAAGGCCGTCGGGAGTATTTTATAAGCATGTCATTCGAAAAAATGGGAAAGGCAGACAGTGTAATTGAATGGGGGCAAAGGGCATATGCACTAAAGCCGCTGCACTGGAACATGGCAGGCATACTGAGCTCCAGGATGTTTGATGCGGGCAAACACGATGAGGCCATGCAGATATTGAATAGTTATCTCAGTCAGGTTAAAACTAATCCCAAGGCCTGGCTGATGGCAGCTGAACAAAACATTAAGATGGGAAATCAGCGGCAGGCATTGATCCTGCTGGATTCAGCTTTGATCTATCGCCCTCATAATAAAAAACTAAGACAGGTAAAACAGGATATTCAGCAGGCTGAGTCCTTTAAACCTTATGAGGCCATGTTCAGCGAGGCAGGCCAGGCGATGAATGCCAGGCGTTATCCCGATGCCTTAAAGTTGCTGAATGAGATTATAATAAACTTGCCTGAGTATACCAAGGCATATCAAAAACGGGCACTGTGCCTTTATCATTTGGGAAAATTGGATGCTGGCCTGGCAGATGTTCAAACCGCACTGAAGACAGGAGGCGGCAACGAGGGTTTTCTTTTAAACCTGAGCGGAGTTATTAAAATTGCACAAAAGAGAGTTGTTGAGGCCTGCCTGGATTTTGACCTTGCAATCAAAAAAGGGGATAAGGATGCTGCTGCCAATTACCTGAAATTTTGTGCGAAAAATGAAACAAGTAAGTGATATCCAGACAGGATGAAAGTTGGGATCTTAGGTTGCCGCGGTATTCCGAACCACTATGGAGGATTTGAGCAGTTTGCTGAAAACCTGTCGGTTGGATTGACAAACCTGGGAACAGATGTTTGGGTTTACTGCTCGCATAATCATCCTTATAATGGAGCCAGTTGGCAGGGGGTAAAGCTGATTCACTGTTATGACCCTGAATTTAAGGTTGGCCAGGCCGGACAATACATATATGATTTTAACTGCATCACCGACAGCCGCCACCGCGAATTTGATATCCTGCTTCAGCTCGGGTATACCAGTAACAGCATATGGTTCCGTATGCTGCCTCGCAAACCGGTCATTATCACCAACATGGACGGTCTCGAATGGAAAAGGAAGAAATACAGCAAGGTTGTTCGTTATCTGTTGAAATATTCAGAAAAGCTGGCAGTAACCAGCAGTCACCACCTCGTTTCAGATTCGGAGGTGATAAAGGAATATCTCCAGCAGGAGTACCAGGCTGCATCTACCTATATCCCTTATGGTGCAGATATACTTGAGCACCCGGATATTTCAATGCTGGAGGGGTTTGAACTGGAGGCAGGAAATTATTGCCTGCTCATAGCCCGCCTGCAGCCGGATAATCATATCGAAGAGATCATCCGGGGCATGCTTGATGCAGGTACCGGGATTCCCCTGTTGGTGATTGGAAACAACCGGAGCAGGCATGGCAGGTACCTGCGAAAAATGTATCAGGGTAAGACTATCCGGTTTCATGGTGCAGAATTTAACAAAAGGTTACTGGATAATCTCAGGCACTTTGCCAGGATTTATTTTCATGGTCATTCAGCCGGAGGAACGAATCCTTCCCTGCTTGAAGCCATGGCAGCCAAAGCCAGGATTTGTGCGCATGACAATCCGTTCAACCGTTCGGTATTGGGCGGGAATGCACTGTTTTTTACCACATCCGGAGATATAACCGGCCATCTGCAAAACAGGTTGAGTGAGGAGTACTGGCAGCCCCTGCTTGAAAAAAATCTTGTAAAGATCAATACAGAGTATCGATGGGAGAGGATCGCTGAGGAGTATTATAAATTGTTTGTAAAATCAATGAAGCAATGTCCAGCCGCCACCCCGGACCCTTGAGTTACTGGTATAACCAGCTGATCAAGCGTCTTTTTGATGTTGTTTTTTCTATCATCATGATCGTATGTGTGTTATGGTGGGTGACCTTGATTTTGTATGTTATTTCCTTATTCGGATCGCGTGACGGCCTGTTTTTCGGGCAACAGCGAACCTGTGCCGAAGGAAAAATATTTACCTGCCTTAAATTCCGCACTATGCGGAAGAACCCGGAGGCAGATGTAAAGCAATCAAAAAAAAACGATGCCAGGTTAACCCGGATTGGAAAATATCTGCGGATGCTCAGCCTGGATGAATTACCGCAGTTTATCAATGTACTCAGGGGCGATATGTCGGTGGTTGGTCCCAGGCCCCATATGCTGAAACATACCGAAGATTATCGTAAACAGATCAAGCGTTACATGCTCCGGCATACTGTAAAACCAGGGATTACCGGGCTGGCCCAGGTAAATGGATACCGTGGAGAAATCGTGCATGCCGAAGATCTCATGAAAAGAGTTGAATGTGATGTGAATTACGTTGAAAACTGGACATTCGCACTGGATATAAAAATAATTTTTCTCACAGCATGGGTGTTGATCCGCGGACAGCAGCAGGCATACTAAAACGATTTGATAAAGCAGATCTATTTTATGAGTGCGTCAAAAAGCACCTCAATGGGATGCAGTGCCTTCCTTCCGGTGCCATCCTTGATCTGATGGCGGCATGAAGTACCCGGAGCAGCAATTATAACCTCTTGCCCTGATTTTCTGACTTCAGGAAACAGCACAAGTTCACCTACTTTCATCGATACCTCATAATGTTCCGACTCATACCCGAATGACCCGGCCATGCCACAGCAGCCCGATTTTATCTCTTCTACGGAATAATTAACCGGGATCGAAAGCATTTTTTTTGTTGATTCCACCGATGCCAGCGCTTTTTGATGGCAGTGGCCGTGGAGTTTGATCACTTCAGGTTTCTGTGTAAAAAGTTTCGAAAGCAGGGGTGTGTCCAGTTTCATTACAAACTCATCGAACATGACTGCATTTTTTCCCAGCTTCACCGCTGCCTCTCTCAGTGAAGCATCCACCAGGTCGGGATATTCATCCCTGAAAGTAAGGATAGCTGAGGGTTCAATGCCGATAAGCGGGGTTTCAGCGGTGATAAGGTTTTTTAATTTCAGCACATTTTCATGAGCAAGTTTTTTAGCTTCCCTGATCATGCCTTTCGACAGGTATGTGCGTCCGCTTTCAGCATGATCGGGGATGATGACACGATAACCCAGTGCATTCAGCAGTTTCACTGCCTTGATTCCAATCTCCGTATCATTAAAATTCGAGAATTCATCTGCAAACAGGTATACTGTTGGTTCCAATGCCGCCTCACCATTGGACGGTTTTGCGGATTTCCCATTCTGAAGATTTTTTGCATTCCAGGCGCGCAGCGTGGTGGAATAAAGCAATGGAATATTCCGGTCAGGGGCAAATCCAAGAATTTTTTTAGTGATCCCTGAAATGAATTTATTCGACTGGAAGAAATTGAACAGGGCAGGGGAGATGCTCCCCAGGCGGTTAATTCGGGTAATATTGGCTATAAGCCTCGAACGGAGCGGGATTCCGTTGGCATCATACCAGTGTTGAAGGAATTCTGCTTTCAGTTTGGCAATATCCACATTCGACGGGCATTCCGATTTGCATGCTTTACATGAAAGGCATAGATCCATCACTTCGTAAATCTCCCGGTGATCGAAGGGATTTGACTGTGTTGAATTGGTTAGGAATTCCCTCAGTATGTTGGCCCTGGCCCGGGTGGTAGTATTTTCATCCTTAACAGCCATGTACGATGGGCACATATACCGGCCGGTAACAACAGTGTTTCTGCAGTCGCCCGATCCGTTACACTGTTCTGCCGCCCTGAGGATGCCGTGGCTGCCAGAAAAGTCGAAAACAGTCGGAATATCCCGAACCAACTTGCCTGGCTCAAATCTCAGGCTGCTATTCATCTTTGGCGTGTCGACGATTTTATTCGGATTGAAGATGTGTCCCGGATCCCAAACCTCTTTAACAGCTTTGAATAGTGCGTAATTTGCTTCGCCCAGCATCAGCGGGATAAATTCTCCCCGCAACCGGCCGTCTCCGTGCTCTCCCGAAAGTGAACCATTGAATTTTTTAACCAGTTTCGCAGTTTCCAGAGCCACCGTGTGAAACAGCTCAACATCGGCAGGATCCTTGAGGTTCAGCACCGGACGCAGGTGTAATTCCCCGGAACCGACATGTGCATAATACACGCAGTCGAGCCCGAGCCGGGCGAGCATGGTATTGAATTCCTCAATATACTGAGGCAGTACTGCAGGGCTTACGGCGGTGTCTTCGGTAACCGGTACCGGTTTACGATCGCCCGGATAGTTGGAAAGCACTCCCAGTCCTGCCTTACGCAACTCCCATACCTTTTTTACATCCGGTGGAAAAACGATAGGGAAGTGGTATCCCAGCCCAGCTGCACGCATCTCCGCTTCAAGCAGCCGGTAAATATCTAAAATTTCCTCACGGGAATTGCGGGCAAATTCAATGATCAGGATGGCTCCCGGGTCACCCTCAATGAAAAATCGGTTTTGCCGCTGGGTGATATTGTCGCGGGTACAATCCATGATTGCTTTATCCATCAACTCAACCGATCCGGGTTCATATTTCAATGCGATGAGGTTGGCTTTCAGCGATTCAGCTATTGTGTGGCAATGAACGCATATCAACGCTTTCTCTTTTGGCGGCAAAGGAACCAGGTTCAGTTTGATCTCGGTCATGAACATCAGGGTACCTTCGGAGCCGGCGATCAGGGTGCTGAGGTTGAACCGTGACGCGGGACGAGTGGAATGTGGCACGTCGTGATTTTCGAAAGGTTCGGTTTCAAGCAACAGGTCGAGGGCGTAACCGGTATTGCGCCGGTGGATGGCGGGATCGGGATATTCCCTGCGGATGTTCTCCTGGTTCTGCGGGTCGGAAAGGATGGTTTGAAGCTGCCTGTAAATGCGGCTTTCAAGGTTATTCCCGTTACATTTTTTCTTGAATTCACCCGCAGAAAGTTCTTTGAATTCCACTTCGGAGCCATCGCTCAGAAACCCTTTTACTGAAATCACATGGTCGCGGGTACTTCCGTAAAGGATGGAATGTGCGCCACAGGAGTTGTTTCCAACCATACCGCCCATCATGCAACGGCTGGATGTGCTTGTTTCAGGTCCGAAGAAAAGGCCACGTTTTTCAACTATTTTATTCAGTTCATCAAGGATGACACCCGGTTGCACACGTACCCAGTGCTCAGAGTCATTGATTTCCAGAATCCCGGTCATATAGCGGGATACGTCAGCCACAAGTCCTGCACCAACCACCTGGCCTGCAAGTGAGGTTCCTGCTGTGCGTGGAATCAAGGGTATGTTATTTTCACTGGCGAACCTGATCAGTTTCTGAATGTCGCCCTCATTTTTAGGCCGTGCAACCCCTAGGGGTATTTCCCGATAAGCAGAGGCATCTGTTGCGTAAAGCAAGCGCTGCATATCGTCAGTGTAAAGATCTCCTTCGAAATCAGTTCTTAAAGCATCTGTTTTTTTTCGAAACTCATTGATTTCCATCATTTCATTGTTTTCATCAGGTCAAACCACTGCGGTGAGTTTTTTAAAGTGCCGAATTCTGCCTGGCGCATCAAACGTTCTTTGTCGGAAAAGCCTTTTGCTGCTGCAATCGATAGCTGGGTTAAAGCAGGTTGCGTATCCAACCGGCGGGCAAGAACCATGGCATTCATATAATTGGCCTCCGGATTTCCCGGATCTGCCAATTCATAAATTGAAATGATCCTTGCTGCAACGTCTCCATTTTGCTGTGATAATGCCGCATTGGCATTCATATAGCAAAACAGGCTTAAGAAAGCCATCAGCCTGCAGTCTTTCAATGTGTCCTCCGGATTGATTCTGTCCCCCTTTTCACCGCCTGTAGTTACCCGGAAGTTGTATTGTTTTATCTTATCCTTCCACCAATTAAGATCTTTTGTCTGCAAAGCGTTTATGAGTTCCTGCTTTTCCAACTCTTCCTGCTTCATCAATTTGTTATAGTATGCAACCTGTGACTGGTATTCCGGCATTTTTTCCAATACAGCGAGGTCTTGTTTAAAGACTTCAACCGGTGCAACTCCATTCAAAAAGACAATGGCTTCGCGGCAAGCGTCAGCGGCGCCCATAAGGTGTTTGTTTGTTTTTAATTCATCTATCCTGGAAATGAATACCTGATTAACTTCATCCAGGAAGTCAGGGTCAGGTTTCAATCTTCCATCCCTCATGTTATTCAGGATAGTCCACTTCACCGCATCTTCCATTACCGCAGCGGGGGGCCATTCATGTTTTCCGCGGAAAGCAGCAATGCAATGGCGGATACCGGCTCGGGTAAGTGGCTGATCCAACTGCAGCATTTCGTTCATGTTGAAATCAGCTGTTCCCGCCATCCCGTAATAATCGAAATTAAAGCGAACTGGCTGCTCAGTGGCACCAAACCCTGCACCGCAGCCAATAATAGACCTTACGGGTACCTGGTACATGGCGGTCATTGCCGCTACCCGTGCCCCTCCTGAAAAGCCCAAAAGGCAGATGTTATTCGTATCCACAGGATACCTGTGGCGCACTTCGTGCATTAAACCTGCCACAATACTATTCACCTCATCTGTTGAAATTCCGTTCTTTGAATTGTTTGAGCCAATCAAAATAAATTTGTATTTATCAGCGAGCCCTTTATATAAAGTCAGCGGCAACACTCCATTCCCGTGTGGATCGAAAACAACAATGACCGGGTAAAGCAGTTTTTTTTCAACTGGAATATACAAGGCATATGTATTTCCCTTATTGACGGCACAACTGACTTTTTCATGGATTACCCCGGTTTTTGGCAAAGCAGGGGAGACCTCTGGCTGCCCTGGGCCGAAGTTGGAACAGGAAACAGAAAGAACCAGGAGAAAACAAACTGAAACCAGTAAAAAACGAGGCTTCACTTCTTGTAAAAATTCGTGGATTCGAAGATTTTGTCTGCCGATTTTGCAATAAATCCACTGTAAAGATTGCCATCGCTATCGGGATATCTCCTGGCAAATTCATAATAGCAGCCGGGAATTTCAAATTGGCCTTCAATAAAAGTGAATTTAACCATTCCGGCGCGAATACTTGATTGTTCCAGCAGTTCAGCCGGAGTTCCCTGAATCTCTCCACCGGCGTCGTTGAGTAAAAACCCATGAGACTTTAACAGTGAATTGATCTTTTCAACCGAGTCAATTTTATTTAGCCGGTTCACGCTGACAGTGAAATGGTTGGCACAAAATCCGTTTACATAAAGCCAGGCAGCATATTCCGATTCTGTACGTAATTTTTCGTATACTTCCCAGGAAGGAACGCCGGAGATATTTCCGGAATAGATAAGATCATCAGAATTTGTAATAGTGGCCGGGATTGCAGATGCCCAGGCGGCGGCTGTTTTTTGTAAAAAGGGGCTGAACTCTTCTGTAAGCAGTTCACTTATGAATACACGGGGGGCCTCCCGGTCGGTTAAGTGCTCAAAATGTTTCGCGTAGAGTTTCTTCGTTTCAAAGTGATAATCGCCCTTGTATTCATACCCGTTTTTAAGGAAAACCTGTGACAGTACGTCCACCCCTATTGCAGGATGCCGGAATGTACGAAATGCAACATGATCATTTACAACGGTTTCACCTTCGGCCAGGAAGAGATCATACACGGCTTTTGTTGATGGGTTTTGGAGTATATAGCTGGACCACAGTCGGTTAAATATGTCGGTATGCGTCATGGGAAAAAGAATATTGAATATTGATTAACAAATCAGGAATATTGAATGGTTGCAGGTTAAAGATACTCCGGAAAACGCTGCTTCATGATTTCATTGATCATTTGCAGGGTGAGTGGTTTAAAATAAAAGCAACCATTTTCCAGGAGCTTTTCCGCCTTTGTTTTATCTACCGGGTTTAATGATGTGGTAAGCATGATGAATACGATCTTGCCTTTTTGACCTTCTTCGAGTTTCTGATATTCCTCCAGAAATTCCCATCCATCCATAATGGGCATATTTATATCGAGAAAAATCAGTTCAGGCTGGCAGTATGCACCATCAGGCCTGCCACAAGCTCCTTTTTCGGTAAGAAAATCCAATGCTTCCTTGCCATTCATTGCAACTTCAACCATCTCGGTTATCCCCGATTTCTCAAGAACCCGTTTGTGAATATAATTATCAGATTCATTATCATCCACAAGAAGCACACAGTTTAGCTTTTTTTTCATAAGCGAATATTATTAATTGGGATTGTAAATTTAAAAACACTTCCTGATCCCGGCTCAGATTCTACCCAGATTTTTCCTCCGTGCAATTCAACTATTTTCTTACATTGTGCCAGTCCGATGCCTGTTCCCCCATACTCATTCCGGTTGTGCAGTCTCTTAAAAATGCTAAAAATCTTTTCGTTGTCCTTTTTTTGAATTCCAATTCCATTGTCTTCAACTGTAAAGATATATTCTTTTTCAGAAATATCTGCTGAAATTTTAACAATAGGGCCATTCTCATTTTTTTGGAATTTTATTGCATTGGTGATCAGGTTCTGAAACAATACCCTTAAGTCTGGTTCGCAGCCCATTAGTGCCGGAAGTTGTTGTACAGAAACAGATGCCCCCGAACTCACAATTAAACCATCAAGGTCGGAAATAACATCATCTGCAACCTTATTGCAGTCAACAAAACTCCACGCACTTTCTTTACCAAGCAACGAATATTCAAGTAATCCGCTCACCAGGGCTCTCATACGCACTGCGGAACCATGTATAAACTCTATGTATTTGTTGCCGTCTTCGTCCAACTTTCCTGCATAATCGTCTTTAATCAGGCGGGTAAAGGTGGTCAGGGTCCGCAATGGTTCCTGGAGGTCATGTGAGGAGATATACGAAAACTGTTCAATTTCTTTGATGTGAAATTCAAGTGTCTTGTTAATTGATTCCAGTTCTTTGGTGCGTTCAGCCACACGTTGTTCAAGAATTTCATTCATTTTACGTATCTGGTCATCTGCCAGTTTTCTGTCGGTAATATCCTGAAAAATGCCATGAATACGAACAGTCCGACCGTCAACGATTTCTGCACTCCCAATGGAACGTACCCATAATTGGCGCCCCTTAGCCGTGATGAATGGCAACTCCATGTCGAAGGGTTTTCCGTTGAGCCTGGCATTCTCAATGGCAGCTTGCAGCTGTGGGCGTGCTTCAGGTGCATAATAGTTTATTCCATCGTCCAGGTTGGGTTTAGCCCCCTTGTCGACTTCATGAATCCGGTAGGTCTCGTCGGTCCAGGAGAGTTCGTTTGTCAAAAGGTTTATTTCCCATCCGCCAAGCTTAGCCATCCTGCCGGCTTCCCTGAGCATCTCCTCACTTTTGCGCAAGGCCTCTTCAGTTTTTTTGCGCTCAGTAATGTCAACGATAATTCCTCTGATTCCAACCGGGATATTATCTTTGATTTTAGGCTCAGAATAAACCAATGCAGGAAATCTTGAGCCATCTTTCCTTACCATTATATATTCATTGTTGTCAATGGGGTTACCTGAAATTCTGAGTTGTATATTTTGAATTACCCTGGTCCTGTTCTCAGGTATATGAAAACTAAGTGTTGGTAAACCTATAATTGAGTGGTCGGCAGGATAACCGAAAATTCTGTAGGCCTCTTTATTTACGAACGTGAGGTTGCCGTTTATATCTGTTTCAAAAATGACCTGGGGCAGAAGATCTGCCAATTCGCGATACCTGTTCCTGCTATCTTCAAACTCGCGCTCGGCTTCTACACGTGAAGTGACATCCACCACAAAAACTGATACTCCGGTAATATTACCTTCGGTGTCTTTAATGGCATTATAATAATTATCGTAAAAGGTCCGGTAGAGATTTTTATCACCATATTCTTCTGTCACCATAAAATAGTTTCCGCTCAGTGCCCGGTCGAAATTTTTCTTTGCTTTTTGCCTGTCGCCGGGGTTTGAGATCACATCAAGGACATTCATGCCGGCCTGAATGTCGACACCCCATATTTTCTTCATTGTTTCCCTGTGAAATCTGGTGAAGGCGGTATAGCAGTAATTTTCATCCATCGAAAAAATGATGATATCAACCGGGCTTTCGAGCAGTGAATAAAGTGTACTAAAATCTTTACGGTATTTTTCCTCGCTTCTTTTGAGTTTTTCCTCTGCTTTTTTGCGTGCTGTAATATCGTTTCTCAAGGCTTCTTCAGTGTGCCTTCGATCGGTAATATCAATGCATATTCCACTCATTTTCAATGGAATGCCTGTTTTATCATACGTAGTATCACCTAAGGCACTGATCCAGTGGACCTGTCCGCCCGGGTACACAATACGGTACTCACTGGACAGTGGTAATTTGTTGCTGATGGCGTACTCAATGCGTTGAGCGGCGAGTTCACGATCGTCAGGATGCAGCACCTGCGACCAAGTTGCGAAGGTTGCTGCTGTGTGATCGGGGTTCAGACCAAATAACTCAAAAAGCTCCTTCGACCAGTTCAGATGCTCAGAGGGGATATCCCAGTCCCATGTTCCCGCCCCGGCAGCCCTCAGAGCAAGTTCCAGCATTTGTTTGCTTTTCAGGAGTTCTTCTTCTGCCAGCTTTCTGGCGCTATTATCGCGGGTTACACTGATAATATGAGGGATTCCCTGAAGGGATATCAATCTCGCCGACACCAAACCGGAAATTGTTGTACCATCTTTCTTTTGGAAAAGTGCCTCGAAATTATCGCAGGTTCCTTGTTCTTTGAGAATGTCCACTAACGTCTGACGATCAGCCGGGTCCTTCCAAATGTCGAAATCAAGGATGGATTTTCCAATTACATCTTCCCTTGTATGCCCGGTCATCGTGGTAAATCCATCATTGATCCGTACAAAACAGCCATCGGTCAGGCGGGTAATGAGAACCGCGTCGGGACTGGTGTTGAAGATCACTTCGAGGTTTTCTTTTTCTATCAGGAGTGGTTGTTCCATAAACTTTGTGTCTGTTTAACTCAGTTACTGCAAATTTGCAAGGTCAATTGCCATCACACAGGCGGATGGGTTGTAAATCTCAGTTTTCATAGGGGCAAACTAAAGAAAAATGTAGCTCCTTATGAAAACTGAATATTGTAACCAGAAAGAAACACATCAGGAAGGTTATCATCAAAACCGACATCTTATTATACAGTTTAAATGATTCCAGGGTCCTGGTGAAAGTAATCCTGGCCACGTTTTCACCTGTCCATCCGGGCAGTTCCATTGAAGTAGTAATGGTATAAGGAACATGGATTACAGTTATATCATCAAGATTTTTAACTGCAAGGCTGGCTCCGCTGAGGCTGGATAATTCCTGAAGAAAATCCTTATTCCATCTTTTAGCAACGATCATATATCCGGAGGGTGCTGTAATTGTGTGTGAAGGATCAAAGTCGGGATGGATCGAAGCAGCACTAATTTCGATCAATCCTTCCGGGATAATCTGGAAATAGTTCAGAAAACGTTGCTCCTTTATCTTTTCGAGTGCTTTACGGGCAATAAAATCACCGGATTCAATCCCATCTGAAGAAGCCTCATGAACAAGATTGAACATAGAGTCGTACACACAAACAAAATCAAGGTGAAAGGATTTAAGAATGGGGGTAATATTGTTATTGTACCAGGCGGTATCGTGTTGATATAGTTTAATCGTAAAATCAGTCCAGAAGGTGTAATCGTTCACAACCTGCTTTGTTCCCCCGGTTTTAAGCGTGATTATTGCATGTGCCTCATTGCGGAATTGAGCCCGGGATGATTCCAGAATAATGTCTTCCTGTTTGTTTTTTATAAAATACAACAACAAAATCAGCATCAGAAATACGAGTCCTGTTGCAGATATCAGCAGAAAAATCCGGGAATAGATTCCGGCTTTTTTCATATCTATAACCTCCCTTCTAAAGTGTGAAAAAGAAAGTAGCTCCTTTGCCCGGTTCCGATTCTGCCCATATCCTTCCGCCATGGCGCTCAATAATCCTTCTCACCGTGGCCAGTCCTACGCCGGTTCCAACAAATTCCTGGTTGGAATGGAGTCGCTGGAATGGGGTGAAAAGTTTATCGGCCTTTGCCATGTCGAAACCAGCACCATTGTCCCGGACGTAAAAAACAGTCTCTCTGCCTGACTCTGTTTTTCCAAAGGTAATCACAGGGTATTCAGCTTTTCCCGAGTATTTTCTGGCATTACCCAGCAAATTGACAAGTACCACATGCATCAGGCTGGGATCAGCTTGTGCAAAAAGGCTGTCCTGGATGTTGAACACTGCATTGTTGCGCTGAGCACCTTCATTCATCTCAACCAGGATGGTGCGGGCCATATTGCTAAGGTCAATGTGTTCTGTGTTGATTTCAATTCTTCCGGAACGTGAAAAATGAAGGAGATCGTCGATCAGCTTCGACATGGAAAATGCCGATGAAATGATTTTCTCAAGATAATCTTTTGCATCTTCATCAAAAACATCGGCATAAGCTTCCTGCAGGAGCTGGGCATATCCGGCGACCCCATTTAACGGCGAACGCAGATCATGGGATACGGTTGAGGAAAAGGCATCCAGTTCCTGGTTTGCAGTGAGCAGATTTTCATTGGATGCCCGAAGCTCCGCCTGTGTTGAAATTAACTGATCATTTCGTTCTACCGCTGCTTCGTAAACAGATAAAAGCAAATCCAGTATCTGTTTCTTTTCTGAATTGATTTTGTACCTGTCTCCCCTGAACATGATTTCGATGACCATTTCGGCCGACCCGTTGTTTCTGAGATCACGATTTGCCAGCAGGTAGTGAATCCGCGACAGCAGATATTGCTCCTCATAAGGTTTGGTGATAAAATTATCAGCGCCGGCCTGCAGCCCTTTAATGATATCGAGCGGATCGCGCAGGGACGTAAGTAAAATTACCGGAATATCCCTTAAGTCCGGGTGGGTTTTAATTTTGGAGCAGAACTCATATCCATCCATCCCGGGCATCACAATGTCGCTGATTATGAGTACCGGAGGATCTGAAAGTGCGGATGTATAGGCATCGCTGGCATTGGAAAAGAATACATTGTTTATATGGTTGGTGTCAAAAAAGTTTTTAAGCTTTTTTGCCTGTACCATTGAATCTTCTACCGCCAGAATGTGACTGTTTCCCAATGAAATCTGATACGATGTATGCATGGTGGCTGTTTTTCAGTGTTTGACAATTTCTATAATTTTTTTGATAATTTCTGCCGGTGAAAGGATTAATTCTGCGCCTCCCAGCCGAATGGCTTCTCCCGGCATGCCATGCACCAGTGCGCTCTGAGGATCCTGGGCAATGGTCAGCGCACCGGCGTCATGCAGTATTTTTAACTCAACGGCTCCATCTGCCCCCATCCCCGACAGCAGGATGCAAATTGCATTTTTTTCATACACAGCGTATACCTGCTTAAAGAGAAAACTGACAGCCGGCCTTAGCCCTTTTTCGGGAGGTTGTTTTGAAACGGAAGCAACACCTTCACGCTGCAATCCAAGATGATGGTCTCCCGGTGGCAGGTATACATGACCGGGAAGCAGGCGGTCATCATTGCGGGCAATATGAACAGGTAAATTGGATGAAGTATTCAGCCAGTCGCAGAATCCTGCAGCAAAATTGAAGTCAATATGTTGTACGATCAGCACAGGTACCGGAAGGTTTTTTGGCAGCCCATTCAGTATTTCCTGTACTGCCTGGGGCCCGCCGGCTGATGCTCCGATAGCAATGATTTTATAGAAGGAATCAACGTTATTTACATGCTTATTATCAGAAATTTGACTGTGTTTCGGATCTTGAATCCGGGTAGGTTCCACCTGTGTATTTCTGGTGCGCAGAAGGGTTGAATTCCGAGGGACAACCTTCACAGTCGACATCATTTTAAGCGTGTTGCGGTAAATTCTGGCGGTTTGCATAAACTCAGGATGCCCGGGGCCGAATGGCTTGGAAAGGATAGTCAAAGCACCGGCTTCCAGTATGTTGAAGGACATTTGGATTTCGGATACTGTGTAAAAGCTGCTTACGATGACAATAGGCACCGGGGTGTTTCGCATGATCAGCCGGGTTGCTTCAACCCCATTCATTACCGGCATGTACATGTCCATACTAACCACATCGGGAGGGTTTTTGATTACAAATTCAACTGCCTGCTGCCCGTTTTGAACAATACCTGTCACTTCAAACCGTGGGTCGTCATTTAGAATGCCTTTTAACAGATTCTGGCCAACCAAAGTATCCTCAACAATTAAGACCCGTATTTTTTTTGCGGTTAACATGTGTGTTTTTAGTTTTTGGAGCTTAAATCAGTCGTCGTATCATTTCAATCAAATTGCTTTGTTCAAAACTGCCCTTAATGATATAGGCATTGGCTCCGGATTCCATGCCACGTTGCCTGTCGTCGGCTGAATCAAGCGCAGTGACAAGGATAACCGGTGTGTCAGCAAGCAATTTATCACTCCTTATTTTTGCTGTCAGTTCAAAACCATTCAATCTGGGCATCTCTACATCGGAGACAACCAGGTCAAAAGTTTCATTTTTCAAAAATTGAAATGCTTCCATTCCGTCAACGGCTGTTTTAACTTGATAGCCAAATGATTCGATGATATTTCTCAATAAAGAACGCAACGTAATCGAGTCCTCCGCCACCAGAATGTATTTCGATTGAACATTTGCGGTTTCCATCTCATCCGTTAATTCAGCACCCATGCCTGTGAGTGACACCTGTGCAGCCGATTCCATGAGTTCCCGTATGTTCAGTATGGGGATCACACGCCCATTGCCCAGGATGGTTGCTCCGGCAATGTTATTAATATGAACAAGTTGTGGCCCGAGATTTTTCACAATACCTTCCTGTTCTCCCATTACTTCATCAACCAAAAATGCAATCCTTTTCTGAGCAAGCATTAAAATCAGCGCAGGGATAGTGACAACCTGGTCATTTTTTATTTTACGTGAAGGAATTCCAAGTACATCTCCAAGCCTGACCAATGCGAAACTTTCATTATTATGGGTAATAATCTGTTTTGACTCCACTGTTTTTATCTCATCCGGATGAACCCTTGTAGCGCGTTCAACTGCATTAGTTGGAATGATGAATATTTGTTCACTGACCCGGACCATGATTCCTCTGAAAGTCGACAGGGTTACAGGGAGTGTAATCATGAAGGTGGTTCCCATTCCGAAAGTGGAATCCATAGCAATACTTCCGCCAAGTTTGGACACTTTTTCAGCTACGATAGCCATGCCAAGACCGCGTCCGGAAATATCGGTAATAAACGGGCTGGTTGAAACTCCCGACCTGAAAATCAGGGCAATTACCTCTTTGTCAGTCATTTTGCCTGCAGCATCCGCTGTGGTAATCCCCATTTTAACAGCAGATTGTATTACCTTTTCTTTGTCAACTCCACAGCCATCATCCTGAATGAGTAATTCTACTTCTCTGCCTGATGACTGCCTGATGATTATCGAAAGACTGCCTGATGGTGATTTCCCTAACTGTTTCCTGACTTGTGGAGTTTCAATTCCGTGATCGATGCAATTCCTTATCAGGTGGATCACAGGATCTTTAATCTCTTCCAATATCCTGCGGTCAATTTCAATTTCTCCTCCCTGAATCGAAAGATTTATCTCTTTGTCGTAGGTTTTGCCAAGATCGCGGACAATTTTCGGGACAATTTCAAGCAACGAATTAAATGGGTAAAGCAGGGTGGTTTTAATGTCGAGAAGCAGGTCGTCAACCATGCGCGACATGGTACGATGGAATTGCTCCATATCCTTTACCAGCGCGTATAATTCCTTGTTGTGTCTTTTTTTTATCTCCCGGATGTAATAACCCAGTGTTGCTTTGACGGAGATGAATTCCTCGGCTTCCCGAAGAAGTACTTCTAATTTCGAGGTAGCAATCCGAACCGTGTCACTTGACACTTGTTTTTCGCCGATATTTGTTGCAGAAGATGCAATATTCAGATCCTCAGTAGCTTGAAAAATATTTTCAGAAATCGGAGGAGAAACACTCTTTTGAGTTTTATGTACACTGGCCGGTTGGTCCTGTAGTTTTATTTTAGGCGGAGGTTCTTTGATAAATTGAATACCTTCAATCCTTTTGACCATTTGTGTCAAAATATTATTCCCGATCCTTTTTTCTTTAAGTTCAACTTCGAGCAGCATTACACCAAGAATTTCAGATGCCTTGTACAACGCATCATACATGGGTAAAGTAAGTGTAAGTGTACCCTGTTTTACAAGATGAAACACCCCCTCCATTGCCTGGCAAAGTTGTTCGATGTCCCTTTGTTCAACTGCCCTGGAAGCCCCTTTAAGGCTGTGGATTTCACGAAAAACGGTTTCGATCAGCTCTTTGAGTTCCGGTTCGGGAGGATTTTTCTCAAGTTTAAGCAATCCATTAACAATGGCCTGATGATGTTCAGCCGCTTCAATTTTAAAGTCGGATATCAACTCGAGAAGAAAAGCTTCTTGTTTTTTGTCCATACCTCCCGGCTAAATGGTGAACTTCTCGATTATTTTCTTAAGATTCTGCCCCAGTTCATTGAGGTTATGTGCCGCTGTTTGAGTTTGTTTGATGCCTGTTACATTCTGTTCGCTGGCCTGTTTAATATTCCCAAGGGCAGGAACGATCTGGTCCATACCCGTCATCTGCTGCTGAATGGAGGATGAAATCTGTATAACCGATTGAGCTGCCTCTTCCACGCTTTCGGCAAGGGTTTCTATCATCTCGCCGCTTTGCATGGCGAGTTTGCTGCCATTTTCTACCGCTTTTGAACCTTGTTCTGTGGCCATGACTGCCTGGTTCACCGCTTTTTGAACTTCGTTCAATATCTCTTTAACCTGGGTGGTTGCCTGTTTTGACTGCTCCGAAAGGCTGCGGATTTCCTGTGCTACCACGGCAAAGCCGCGACCTTGTTCACCGGCTTTGGCTGCTTCAATGGCGGCATTCACCGCGAGGAGGTTCGACTGATCGGCGATATCGTTTACCGTGGAAGTAATTTCACCAATGGATCGGTTTTGTTCTGACAATTTCACAATAGTTTCAGCGATGAGCGTCATCTGCATATCGATACGCTTCATGCCATCAATGGTTTGGAGAACAGAATCTTTGCCGTTTTCGGCTGCTTCTGTTGCCCTTTGTGAACTCTGAAGAACCGATTGTGCTTTTTGGGTTGCAAGCATGGCGGTTTGCCTGATTTCCTCGACGGTGGTAGCGGTTTCTGCAACTGAAGTTGCAGTTTCAGTTGCCCCGGTTGAAACTTCGGTTACGGTGGTGAGAATTTCCGCGGCAGAAGTTCCCAGGATGGTCACACTGTTTCTGATTTCCGAGAAAATTTTTCTGAGCATTCGAAACATCCACATAACGATGATTATACAAAGCATGATAATCGCAATTCCCATGGATATCAGGGTGATTGTTTCTGTTTTTGATACAGATGCCGCCAAAATTAAATTATGCTTCCTGTGATCCTGCTGAGAATTTTGCAAATCATAGATATGGTTCCTGGTTATCGTCCATTTTGGATCCAAAACCTCTAGTGTAAAGGCAATTGCCTCTTCTGATTTATCTGCCTTGATCAATGAAATTAACTTTGTCCTGTCCATGCTATAACCGGCTAATTCCTGCACCATATCTTCTAACTTTGGGATGTCCTCCTTGAAATCCTGAATACGGACCTTGAGTTCTGTGATAAACCTGGAAACCGAATCAACCTTCTCAAGAATAGAATTTTCGAGTCCAATCTCTTTTTGAGCATCCTTGTTCAGGATCATTTCCAACCCAAGCGTCCTCATCCTGTTTTCATCCGATCTGATCTGTATAAGCAGTTGAGTTATTTCATACGATTTTACAATTTCTTCCTCGATTTGATTGAGCTTCTGAATATTATAAAAAGTTACGAGTGTGATAGCCAACACACTTAATAAAATCAATCCGAAACCCAGAAACAGCTTCGAGCGGGTGCTAAGAAAAGTTGCAGCGTTCATTGATTTTCCTCCTATGTTAAAGTGTGAAATTACGAAATAACCTATTTATTATTGATAATTAATGATTTATCATTCAGAATTGCGACTATATCCAGCAGAATAAGTCCGTCGGGAGTAACCCCTTTTACATATTCAGCCCCAATATGGTTCAGAGTGACCGGAGGAGCACTTAAGGTGCTTAAAATGAGTGCGCAAGTGCCTGTGATCACATCTGTGACAATTCCGAATTCCATGTGGTTTTGTTTAACGACAATAATTTTATTCGATTCGGTGATGCCGGTCTCCTTCAGGTTAAAGAATTTTTTCAGGTTGATGACCGAGATGATCTTCCCCCTCACATTCATTACCCCAAGCACAAAAGGAGGGACCCCTGGTATGGGGGTGATTTCTTTGAGGGGTAACACTTCTGTTACAAATGCACTTCCAATGCAGTATCTTTCAGGGATGAGCCGAAAGGTGACGACCAAAAGAGTTTCACCTTGCGGGGGCTGCTCCGAATGCCGGTACGCATTTTTCCGGGCGCGTTCGCTGAGTATGGTCAGTTCATCTTTCATGGGTTGCGGATAAATTCCAGCCTAAAGCGGCGGCTGGGGGAGAAGAGACAATTTTTTTGATTTGCCCGGCAGTAATACCATCAGATCCAGGCAAAATATCATTATCCCGGAAGTTGACCAGCAGATCCTTTACGTTTTGAAAATGCTTACCGGCAGCGCTTGTTTTTCCCTGGCGCTGCGCAATATTTCCCATCAAAAAGTGAGATAAAAGATGGTGGGGATCAATGTATAATGCACGTTTAAGGGTAGATTCGGCTTGCTCAGGATGATGGTCCTCCATCTGGATCGCCGACATCAGGTAGTATTCATCTGCTCCGGGCCTGTCGAGCAGAAGCAGTTTTTCACCCCACAATTTTGCCTCGGAGAGATTTCCCATGTTTGCCTGCGATTTTACCAGCATCGTATATATTTCACGATCAGGATTTCTTGCCGCAAGCCAAAGTAAACAATTATCAATGCATGGTTTGTATTGTTTACGGTTAAAAAGCACCCTGATTTCCCCCAGGTCAGGACTTTCTGTTTTTTTTATTATCGTAGTACAAGGTGCCGCTGGTTTTCCGGTGACAGTGGATCGTGTGTGTTTGTCCTGGTAAACCGATCCCTTCCTGAATTTTATAATATTCTTTTCGCCCGGCTTCGGCCCTGGCACATCTGCAATGGCGGGGATGGTTGCAGTTGCCGGAACTTTGCGGTAGAAAATGCCTTGTTCAAGCCTGACTGCGGTAAATGCAGGGAAAAAGTCGTCGTTCATCTCCACCGCACTGGTCAGGAGCCATCCATTTTCTGTGAGTGACTGATGGAATCGGCTGGCGACCTGCCTGATCTGATGCGGAGTGAAATACATCAGCACATTCCGGCAGAAAATCACATCCATATTTTCGGTGTTGCTTTTTGCAGATGGGTATTGGTCTTCAGCAAGGTTAAGGAATTCGAAGGAGACCATCTCTTTAATCTCTGAATTGATTTGCCAATGCTGACCCACTTTGGAGAAATACCGGTTTATTGCTGTCTGCTGAGTTTCGCGAAATGACCAGGATGTATAAACGCCTGTTCGTGCTTTCTTCAAAAAATTGCGGTTGATATCGGTGGCAAGGAGAGTGATCGACCAATTATCCAGATCGGGGATGATCTCTTTTAAAATCATGGCGAGGGTATATGGCTCTTCACCTGTGCAGCATCCCGCACACCATATCCTCAAATATTGATCCTTCCCTTGTCTTTCTTTGATCAATTCCGGAATAATTTGCGTCTGAAAAACCTCCAGTCCTGCTTTTTCCCGAAAAAAATATGTTTCTCCCACCATTAGATGCGATGCGAGGAGCTCAAGTTCTTTTTCGTCCCATAAAGTGCTTGTCAACCATGTTGAAATTGCTTCCGGTGTTGATTTTATCCCCAGATCCTTTGCTGTGGCGGCAATGCCCCGATCCAGGTCGTTCCATCGGCCCGGAGGAAAGTCCCATCCGATAAGGTTCGACAACATCATGGCCGTTTTGTCAAGCAATTTGTCTGCGATCATGATTTATCAACTTTCATTTGTCTGTTGTTCAATTGCTGCCATCAAATGTAAATCTTCATCATTGGAAAGAAAGTTTTCCAGATCATAAATGAGCACAATTCCGTCATCACGCCTCAGAAACCCTGCTGTGCTGAGTCCGGGATCAATTTCGATTGCAGAAAACAGCTCGTTAGGTCCGGGGGCAATTACACCCGTTGCGGAATCTGCCACCAGGGCAATTTTTCGTTTGGAAGTGTCGGCAATGATAAAAACATCGCGGGTACTTATTGGCTTTTGAGGAAAACTCAACTTGTATCTCAAATTAATCACCGGCACAATTAATCCATGGTAATCAATCAAACCATGGATTACCTGCGGCGAATTCGGCACAGGCATTACGGCAGTGGCCATCAATACCTCACCTGCCGCATCAATGGGAATGGCAAATTGCAGGGTTTCCAGGGTGAAACAGAAGAGTTTGTCTGACTGAAGTTTCATGCGTGGTTTTTTCGTGTTTTCGTGTCTACTACATGAATTTTGTAAACGAATCAGCCTGTTCTGATTCAGGGGGTAGTAATAACCACCCCATATTGTGTCAGTTTGCGCATCAGCATATCCTTATTCAGAGGTTTAGTCAGATAATCGTTACAGCCCGCTTCCAACACTCTTTTTTCATCACCGCCCATCGCGTAAGCTGTAAGTGCGATTACAGGTAAATCCGGCAGGAATGATTTGATGTGTCTTGTAGCTTCAAATCCATCCATCACCGGCATTTTAAGATCCATCAATACCAGGGAAATCTGCTTGTTTTGACGGCAGGCTTCCACAGCCTCCTGCCCATTGGTCACCACAATTACGTCAAGTCCTTTCTTTTGCAGGATTCTTTTCAGTAAAAGGCTGTTTACCTCCTCATCTTCTGCCACCAGGATGAGCGGTTTTGATGGTGTTTTTTCCATTCCAGCCTGACTTCCTGTTTTTTCAGCAGTTGAATGTTCAGCAGGTAGAGAAAATGTAAAGGTGGCTCCTGCGCCCATGGCTGATTCAACCCAAATTTGCCCTCCGAGAAGTTCTACAAGTCCTTTCGCAATGGAAAGCCCCAGCCCGCTTCCCTCGTGATCGCGGGTACTGGAATCATCCCCTTGGGTAAAAGGTTCAAATATCCGTTTCTGCTGATCGGGGTGAATCCCAATCCCCGTATCTTTAACAGAAAATTCAATCATTTTTTCAAGTACTCTGCATTCAATTACGATCGATCCTGCGCGGGTGTATTTGATGGCATTGTCGACAAGGTGATCAAATACTTTGGTTAACAGCTCCGGGTCGGTATGGCAGAGTATAGCCTCAGCCAATGTGGGTAGTTGCAATGAAAGCGCCAGCTTTTTCTTTGTACAGCGGGGGTTGAATTTTTTGTAAACTTCGTCAAGTACAGGTCCGATGGTCACATTCTTTTTTACCACCTCCTGTGTACCTGAAACAATCAGGGAAGTATCCATTATATTGGTGATGGTATTATTAAGCCGCTCACTGCTTTCATTAACCAGGATCAGAAATTCATTCTTCTCGTCCTCTGTCAGATTGGGTTCAGCCATGAGCTGTCCGAATCCTAAAATGCCGTTCAGGGGAGTTCGAACTTCGTGCGAAATATTGCGCATAAAGCTGGTTTTAAGCCTGTCGCTGGCTTCTGCTTTTTCTTTCGCCTCGAGTAACTCCTGTTCAAAACGTTTCCGGTCGCTGATATCCCGGGAAATTCCGAAGGTGCCGATAATTTTCCCATCTTCATCCCGCAAGGGTAACTTGGTAGTATATGCCCAGGTATCAGGACGATCGGCCCATGTTTCACGCTCTTCTTTGACCAATGTCTGCCCGGTGCGAATAATTTCCTGTTCCTCATTGAATGCTGCCCGGGCGTGTTCTTCGGTGAAAAAATCAAAATCGGTTTTTCCGATTGCCTCGGAGGAATCCGCAATTTTAAAGGACTGATTATTTGATTTACTTATACGAAGGAATTTGCTTTGAAGGTCCTTAAAATAAAGATGATCGGGAATGTTGTTCATCAGGATCTCCATCAGGTATTGCTCTTCGCGCAGCGCGTCCTCAGCCTGTTTGCGTTCAGTAATATCGAGGAAACTAATCACGATTTCCGACATTTTATTTTCATTGTCCAAAACCGGAGACCCGTTTACTGTAAGCCAAACGATATCATTGATGAGCGGGCGGTAAACACCAAGTCTGAAATCCCTGATGGGTTTATTACTGGAAATAATCTGGTTTACCGGGAACAGTTCTTTGGGCAAAGGGGCGTAGTCCTCCCCTAAAAATTTCCACTGGAGATCCATACTCCGTTTTCCAAGTAACTGGTCATTGGTCAATCCAAGCAGCTCTCTTGCCTTTGGATTGGTCATGATAATGGAACTATCCGGGGCATGAACAACCACTCCGGCATCGAGATTCATTAAAAGACCACGATATCGTTCTTCACTTTCACGCAGTGCATTATCAGAATCAATCCGGTCCTTCAGTAATTCTGCTTCATGAATCACCCGTTTAATGGCAGGTACGAGCCTTTCAAGTTTCGATTTCATCACATAATCCGTGGCGCCATTCAGAAGCGATTCAATGGCGGAATCTTCTCCCATTTTGCCGGTTACGAAAATAAACGGGATTTGCGGATAGTGTTTTTTTACATGCAGCAGGGCATCCGATCCGGAATAGTCAGGTAGTTCAAAGTCAGAAAGTATGACATCGAACTTTTTTTCCGCCAGCGCCTGTATAAAACTGGCTTCATCGTCGACAAAATAGTAGTCGAATGTACTGAACCATTTGCTTATCAGTGATTTAATAAGAATAGAGTCCGCTTCCTGGTCTTCCAGATGTAATATCGAAATGTTGTTTTCCATTGTAGAAGCAAGGTGTTGTTAAATTGGTAATGAAAAATAAAATGTTGCTCCCTGATCAGGTTCGCCTTCAGCACGGCAATGCCCGCCATGGCGTTTGACAATGCGGTTGACATTGGCAAGCCCTATCCCGATCCCTTCAAAATCGGTGGTTTTATGCAGTCGTTTGAATACTCCGAATAGTTTTTCAGCGTATTTCATATTAAACCCGGCCCCGTTATCCTTTACAAAATAGGTTATTTCATTTGCCGAAGAATTGCAGCCTATTTCTATCACGCCCTCGGCTTTTTTTCCGGTATACTTTATTGCATTGGATATCAGGTTGGTCCATACCTGACGAATCAGGTTTTCATCTCCCATCACACCAGGAAGCAAACCCAGGTTGAAAATAATTTTCCTGTCTTTTATCTCTGGTTCAAAGAAATTGATCACCTCACGGGCCATTTTCGACATATCGATATTGGTTTTTCTGATGTCAGCCTGGTTGAGTCTGGAAAACGAGAGGATGGCATCGATGAGTTTGGCCATTTCGGCTGCCGCATCCGTAACTCTGGCCAGGAACCCGCGCTCTTCTTCGGTTAGTTCGGCAGTTGTACTTTCCAGAAAGAGACCAATAAACCCGCTGATGTGTCTCAGGGGAGCCTTGAGATCATGAGAAACTGAATATGAAAAAGTTTCCAGTTCTTTGATGGCAGATTCCAGTTCGGCAGTACGTTGTTTAACACGCTGATCCAATTGCTGGTTGAGTTCAAGGATTTCCAGTTGTGCCTGTTTACGGTCGGTTATATCGCGAAAGTTGATTACAATTGCTTCAACGCTTGGGTCGTCGAGCAGATTGCTCATGGTGCTTTCTACCCATCTCCAGTCACCGCTGTGATCTCTGAACCGGTATTGGATTATAGGAACATATTCCCGGTCGGTCATCACATGATACAATTCGGCTAAAACCATTGGCAGGTCATCAGGATGAGTACTTTCAGAAGGATTTCCAGTAATGACTTCATTCTTGCTGTACCCAAATAACTTTCGGGCAGCCGGGCTGACAAATTTGAAGTTTCCTTCGGCATTGATAAGCACAATACCGTCGGGGGCTTTATCGATTATTGCCTGGTAATGTTGTGCTATTTTTTGGATATCCGACTCTGACCGCATGCGTTCGGTAACATCGCGGCAAACGACGCAGGCTCCAGTGTAACTACCGGTTGCATCATAATTGAAGTTGGCATGATCTTCGCGCCAGATATAGTGTCCGGCTTTATGCATTACCCGGTATAAATAGGTCAAGCCACTTTTTTTTGATTCGATCGCTGCATAAATTTTTGCAAATACCTCCTCCCGATCCTCCGAATGTATGATTGAGTAAATAGATTCAGCAGTGCGGCCCTCCTCTTCAGAAAGACTGTATCCGAGCTGGCGGACATAGGAAGGGGAAGCGTACTCTATTTTCGAATCGGCACTGAAAATTATAATCCCATCTGAAGTATTTTCCGCAATCAGGCGGTATTTAATTTCACTTTCCTTCAACTCTTCCTCTGCCAGTTTACGTTCTTCCAGTAATTTAATTTTCATCAATGCCAGACTAACCTGTTTGGCAACAGACTCGAGAAAATCAAATTCTTCTTTTAACCATTGTCTTTGATCGAGAATCTGATTCAATGTAAATACATAATACCCATGCTCATAAAAAGCAAAAGGATACCAGACCAGGCTTTTTATTTTGAAATGTTCATGCAGGATCTTCCCGGATCCGTCTTTACTATAGTACTCATTTACATGATCGAACTGACTGGTGAGGTATGTGCCTGATTTTCTTATATGAGTAAACGGATCGAGGAACAATTCAAGAGGGTATTCGCCCCGGGTAGGTTCAATTTCGGGATAGCCCTGCTTCAGCCATTCGCACAATGCAATAAGGTTATTCTTTTCAAAAGAGACATCATATATCAGGATCCTGTCTAAATTGAGAGTCTCCCCGATAATACGATTAGTCTCTTCTAATATTTCTTCCCTGTTTTCTTTTAAAATGATAATTTCAGCGATGCTGTTTAACGCAGAGGTGAAATGCAATTGCTGAATTCTTTGTGCTTCCAGGTGTTTTCGTTCTGTAATGTCCCTGCTTACGGTTATAATCCCGTTTGGTTTGCCATTTTGGTCTTTTATTAAGGAAAAAGAGAGTTCGACCCAGATCGTTGTTCCGTTTTTATGGTATTCCTCCAATTCAATAGTAGGATAGTTGCCGGATCGGGGAGTGCCGGCATATTCTGCCGGTAAAATTTCTTCTGCCAATTCATGTATTTTACGCACAGAATCAGGGGTCAGAAGCTTTTCAAGTGTCAGGTTTAATGCTTCTTCCTGCGAATAACCCAGCATTTCCGGTACGGCAGGAGTGACATAAATAAAATGAAACTCCATATCCAATACTGCGATCGTCTCACTGGTATTTTCTGCAATGAGTCTGAATTTTTCTTCACTCTGCCGCAGCAGTTCTTCTGTATTTTTACGTTCGGTTATATCGAGAATCATTCCAAGGGAACCATGAAAAGTTCCCTTATTATCAATAATGGCAGTAGATGAAACCAGGGTCCATAATACATCGCCATTTTTCCGTTTGAAACGACGCTCGTAAAACCCGGATTTGCCGGCCATTCGTTGAGATCTTTTTAACCGGAGGTCATCCATGTCTTCTGAAAACATAAAATTGGTCATTTTCAGCTGCATGACCTCCTCAGCTGAATAGCCCAGCATTTCAGCCATTTTACCATTGAGGTAGGTTGTGTTGTGATCGGCATCGAGGGCCCATATGCCTTCATTCGCTGTTTCAACTATCCGGTTGTTAAACCATTCTTTCTCAAGGATAGTTGCTTTGGCCTGATGCTGTTCTTTCTCTGCCTGCTTCAACTGTAGTTTAAGGGCGGCTTTTTCGGATAATTCACGGGCAAAGGCAAACAACAGGTCTGATGTTTTTTTAAACTGCTCACCTGACATTACGGGCACCTCCTTCAGGGCTGCCATGAATTCTTCCTTATTCGCACCGATTTCATCGGCGTATAAAAGCATCTGTCTTTCGTCAGTTTCTTCATTCCGTACCTGTCCGATCAACCAGTTGGCAATGTTTTTCCCATTGAGGGTAATTCCCGCCCCGGCGTCCCACAAGCCACTGCTTAAACAGGGCTGGACAATCGCACCGGAAAGGCTCATCCGTCCCAGGATGGCATCGGATTGGTAACAATTCTCAAGCCCTTTCTCAGTTTTACGGATGATATTACTGCATAGCCGGCAGAAGTTACTGGGTTTTGTAATCGGAGTACCATCGGGGTGGGTTATGATAGAAGCGACTCCGTTTGTGTCCGAAAAAAGGTCCTGTAATCGCTGAATCTCTTCCAGGTCGAAAAGGTCCCGAAACCCGATGTCGCCTATTTCCTTATAAGCCGTAATGGCCTGACCTGGTTTAGTATTCATATGAAATCAATTTCATGTTTCTATTCTGCATGTATTGGTACATACTGTCCCCCGGGGTACCACCGGGGTAAGCTGAAGTAAAAAGTTGCCCCTATACCCGGTTCACCTTCTGCGCGGCAACGACCTCCGTGGCGATGAATGATCCTGTTCACATTCGCCAGCCCGATACCTATTCCGTCGAATTCTTTGGTTTTATGCAGTCGCTGGAAAACTCCAAAAAGTTTATCTGCATATCTCATGTTGAAGCCGGCCCCGTTATCTTTGATAAAAAAAGTTGTAAAACCGGCATCAGAGATACTTCCAATTAAAATCGCCGCTTCTGTTTTTTTACCTGTATATTTGATTGCATTCGAAATAAGATTGGTCCAAACCTGTCGGATAAGTCCTTCATCTCCCTCGATGTCAGGAAGTTTATCTACTTTAAATGCAATATTCCTGTTCAGTAAGTCAGGTTCAAAGAATTTAATTACCTGTTGAACCATTTTAGAAGATTCGATGACGACTTTTTGCAAGGCTGTTTGGTTTAACCTTGAAAATGAGAGGAGGGCGTCAATAAGTTTGGTCATATCTGCAGATGACCTGGAAATGCAGTTCAGGTGCTCGCGGTCAACCGGGGAAAGATTGGCAGATTCGTTGTCGAGGAGCAACTCTGTAAATCCCTGGATATGCCTTAATGGTGTTTTCAGGTCATGAGAAACGGAATAGGAAAAGGTCTCCAGTTCGTGAATGGCGGCTTCAAGTTCAGCGGTGCGTTGTTTTACACGATGATCGAGTTCCTCATTGAGTTCCAGTATCTTTTTTTCCGATTGTTTGCGTATGGTAATATCAGCGGTGACCCCTATAAGGGCAATGGGTTTGTTGTTTTCATCCCTGATAACGGAGGACGAAACAAAGACCGGGAATTCACTGCCATCCTTTTTTTTATTTATCAGTTCGCCATGCCATCCGCCCCGGAGTGTTGCCGGCAGAACTTCATCTGCAATGGCTTTGTCATTATTTGGTGAACGAACCATACTGATGGAATTTCCTAAAAGTTCCTTTTCACTGTACTGATAGGTTTTCAGGAATGCATGGTTTACAAAAATAATTTTATCCGACATGTCGGTAATGCTTACACATTCGCTGATGCTTCTGATGGCATGTGCCAGCATTGAAATGGATTCCGCGACCTGCTTTTGTTCTGTAATATCCTGGATGGTTCCTATCATGGTTACCGGCAGGGAAGCCTCATTGTATTTAACTTCACCTAACCCGTGAACCCACCTTTCCTCCCCGTTGTTTTGACGGACTATTTTATATTCCTTGTCAAAACGGCCGCTAACACCAAGTACCTGATTGACGAAATAATCGACCATTATTTGCCGCCAATCAGGATGGATCACATTTGCCCAGTTTTCGACTGTTTTTTCGTAGCTGTCTTCAATTCCGAAAATTGAGTCAAGGATTTCTGAACTTTTCCAGATGCCGGTTTCAATGTCAAGAACATAAGTGCCAAGTCGGGCAATTTTTTGTACTTCAAGCAGGAAATTTTCGCTAATGATCAAATTTTCATGTAGGGAAACCATTTTCCTGTTTGCCTTTTCCCGTTCAGCGATCTGCATTTTCAATTGCAAATTATTGTATGCTTTTTCCGAAAGTTCGCTGGTGAATGCATACAGCATGTCCGACACTTTGGTAAATTGAGTCAGCGACATTACCGGAACCTCGTTCAGCGCACACAAAAAAACAGTACGGTCAGCTCCTATTTCATCGGCATAGTCCAACATCCGTTGTTTGTCCAAATCCTCATTTTGAACCTGCCCGATCAGCCAGTTGGCAATATGCCTGCCGGCTACTGTAATACTGGAACCTGCATCCATCAATCCCCCGCTTAAACAGGGCTGAATTACCGGGCCATCAGGATGATAGCGGCCAAGTAATGCATCTGATTTAAAACAGTTTACCCTTCCTTTTTCAGTTTTACGGATGATCGAGTGGCACAACCGGCAAAAATTGCTGGGGCGGGTTATCGGAGTGCCGTCGGGTTGGGTTATTATGGAAGCGACTCCGGTTGCGTCGGAGAAAAGATCCTGCAATCGCTGAATCTCGTCCAGACTGAAAAGGTCGGTAAACCGGACATCATAAGTCAGAGTGAGGGCAGAATGTGGCATCTCTTGTTGCGTATTCATTTTTCCGTATGATTTAACAAACTGCTTTACCATTTATGGAGGATGGAAATAGATTGCCAAGCTGCTGCGACAGGTTAATTACTACCGTAACATTGCGAAGTTAAAAGTAATCATTTTCAAATAACAAAAAAAATAATAACACAGGTAAAAGTCAAATTACATGACTGAAAATCATTTCTTTAAGACTTTTCTCAGCAATCTGCACTCTTTTCCGCGGGAATCTGCGAGAAATATCACCGAAAATCTGTGAGAAAACCCGAACTTTATTAATTTTGTAATTTGGTTCAAATAAAAATAGTCGATGCCCCAGGGAAAGAAGCCATCAACCGGTAAATCCGGTAATCCTGCTAAAACAAATGAACCCGATTCATTCCGGGAATTTCTTCAGGAACTGAAGATCCGTATGCGATTTGTATTCAGGGATCAGGAAATTCATGACCGGTTAAGTTTGCCCCGGGGCATTCCTCAGGGTGTTTTAAGAGATGTTATGGACATGAACCCCCTTTCGGTATGCATACCGCAGGAGTACGGAGGCAGGGGAGGGCATATCGAAGAAATTCTTGCCATGCTTTCAGCAGCTTCCTACGAATCACTGGCATTGTCGCTTACACTGGGAATAAATTCGGGCTTGTTCATTCAGCCGGTAGTAAAATATGCGAATGAGGAGGTGAAAGTTCCGATTTTTAAAAGATTTTTGAATCAAAGGAACATGGGCGGGCTGATGATTACAGAACCCGATTTTGGTACGGATGCGCTAAACATGCAAACCTTATTTACCAGGGAAGGTGGTTCGTTTCACCTCCGGGGAACAAAACACTGGGCCGGGTTAACAGGCGCTGCCGATTTTTGGCTGCTTACTGCCCGCGAACTGGCCGACGGTGGTGAACTTAAACGGGATATTGATTTTTTTATCTGCGACACCTCTCTTCCCGGCCAGCAAATCGTGGTGGATGAATTGTTCGATAACCTCGGGCTTCACCAGATACCATATGGACGCAATTTAATTGATGTGCATATTCCGGCCACCCACAAACTTGTTCCGAAAACAACTGGTATCAAATTATTGCTTGATTTACTGCACCGGAGCCGGCTGCATTTTCCGGGTATGGCGCTTGGATTTATTCAGCGGATGATGGATGAGGCATTCGACCATTGCCGGCAAAGAATGGCCGGAGGACATCCCCTGATATGGTATGACCAGGTACAGCAGCGGCTGGCCCGGCTCCAGGCTGCATTTACCATTGCTTCGGCCATGTGCGCATACAGCAGCCATAAGGCGGGACTTGAGCATGACCTGTCGGCCACAGGCATGGTAGCCAATTCCATGAAAAGCTTTGTAACAGACCTCATGCAGGAAGCCGCACAGTCGCTGGTTCAACTTACGGGTGCAAGGGCTTATCGTTTCAGTCATATTGGCGGGCGTGGGATCATCGACAGCCGGCCTTTCCAGATTTTCGAAGGTTCCAACGACATGTTATATGCCCAGGTGGGAGAAGGATTGGTAAAACGAATGAAAAAGGCGGATGAACGGAGCCTGTTTGGTTTTCTAAGGCACTACCGCCATACGGAACATGCAGCAAAAGAACTGGAGGATCTACTGCAGTTTAATCTGCTTACGCCCATGCCACAACGAAAGCTGGTGGAGCTGGGAAAGATCATCAGCCGGATTGTTTCCATGGATATGGTGATCGTGCTGGCAGATACCGGATTCAGGCAGGACTTGATTGACAATGCGATCCTGGAAATACGGCATGAAATTGCTGGGTTACTCGGCTTGTTCAAAATGACGATAACCCCGGGGATTGTTGACGACTACCGGGATGGGAGTTCGTGGTTTTAATAATAAAAAGTTCTCGCAGATTAGCGCAAATTAAAACGCAGAATTTCGCTGATTTTATTGGAGATTATTTGCCTGAATTTCAGAAGAAATTTTTCAGCGGGAATCTGCGATAAAATC
>CAZVNF010000022.1:0-32676 GCA_964628215.1 uncultured Draconibacterium sp. | reverse complement strand
TCGTATTAATGGGTTGGCATTTTTAGAAAACTATGAACAGCATTTACGAATACTTTGCAGATATCTTTCACACGGTTAAATCGCTCCTTACGGGGATGAAAGTAACCGGAAGATACTTCTTCAGCCCCGGGGAGATCGTAACCCAGCAGTACCCGGAAAACCGGAAAACACTGAAAATGTACGACCGGTTCAAGGGTGAGGTGATCATGCCCCACAACGATCGCA
This sequence comes from uncultured Draconibacterium sp., assembly GCA_964628215.1. Taxonomy (GTDB): domain Bacteria; phylum Bacteroidota; class Bacteroidia; order Bacteroidales; family FEN-979; genus CAIVAT01. The sequence continues at coordinate 32,451 of CAZVNF010000022.1, read as the reverse complement.
ACGAACATCGCTGCACCGGCTGCGGGATATGTGAAACGGCCTGCCCGAATGGTTCCATTGAGATCCTGCAGGCGAAGATCGACATGCCCGACGGCAAAAAGAAACGCATCATCGACAAGCATATTTACCACCTTGGGATGTGCACCTTTTGCGGGCTGTGTATCAAATCATGCCCGTCGGATGCACTGGCCTGGGGACAGGAGTTCGAGCATGCGGTATTCGACCGGTCGAAACTGAACAAGACATTGAATCAACCCGGATCATCCATCATAAAAGATATTGTAGAATGACACCAAATCAATTGATGTTTGCGATCTTCTCGGCAGTCATTATCGTTTTTTCCATTCTGACGGTGACCAGCCGGCGTATCCTTCGCTCAGCCACGTACCTTTTGTTTGTACTGGTAGCTACCGGGGGCATGTATTTCCTCCTGAGGTTTAACTTCCTTGCTGCCATACAGCTTACCCTCTATGCGGGCGGTATTGTGGTGCTGATCATTTTTTCGATCCTCCTTACCAGCCATATCGCTGAAAAGCTGGAAGCTCCCGACCTGAAAAAGATCATCCCGGCTTTTCTGGCGGCTCTTGGCGGTGCGCTGATCACCATTGCTACTATTTTACAGCATAATTTCCCCGTGGAGGTTGTATCCGGGGGCGACCGCACCAACATCCGGATGATCGCCAAAAGCCTTATCAGTACCGAAAAATACGGATATGCCCTGCCTTTTGAAGTGATCAGCATCCTGTTGCTGGCCGCCATGGTGGGAGCCATTATCCTTGCTAAGAAACGTAAAGATTAATTTATATAATACCCTGACGATATGTTCGAAGGCGTTCCATTAACCTGGTTTTTAATCACCGGCACCATCATGTTCTTTGTCGGTATTTATGGATTTCTGGTCCGGAAAAACCTGATCACAATCCTTATGTCGACCGAGTTGATTCTGAATTCGGTCAACATCAACTTTGTGGCATTCAATAAAATACTTTACCCCGATCACCTCGAGGGAATGTTTTTCAGTATTTTCATCATCGCTGTTGCCGCAGCGGAAGCATCGATGGCCATCGCCATCATTATCAATATCTACCGCCGCCTCGTCAACATCGATGTGGAGAAGATGAATGAAATGAAATATTAAATTGTAAATTGTTGACATATGCTCGATTTCAGTTACACCGTTTGGATCCTGCTCATACCCCTGCTCATGTTTGTGGTGGTTGGCCTGTTCGGAAACCGTTTTAAGCCGCTGGTCTCCGGATTCGCCGGCACGGCGGGTCTGTTTGTTATATGGATCCTGTCGCTGGTTACGGCCTACAAGTACTTTTTTGTGCTTGAAAAGGCTGCCGACGGCTCATTCCAGAAATTTCTGGCCTTCAACATGCGCTGGCTGAACCTTACCGACACCCTGCATATAGACATGGGCGTGCTGCTCGATCCCATCTCTGTGATGATGCTGATCGTGATCACTACGGTTTCGTTTATGGTGCATGTCTATTCCATCGGCTACATGGATGGTGAAAAGGGGTTCATGCGTTTTTTCGCCACCCTGTCTCTCTTCAGTTTTTCCATGCTGGGCCTGGTAGTGGCTACCAACATCTTCCAGATGTATATCTTCTGGGAACTCGTGGGCGTTTCCTCTTACCTGCTGATCGGTTTTTATTATACCAAAGATTCTGCTGTCTCAGCCTCAAAAAAAGCATTTATTGTCACCCGTTTTGCCGACCTGGGCTTCCTGATCGGTATCCTCATGCTGTCATTTTCTACAGGAACCTTCGATTTCCTTACCCTTACCGGCGCCAACAGCCCTGCTTTTTCTTCCGGAACTGGAATCATGTTCCTCGGATTATCCACCATGACCTGGTCTATGATCTTCATCTTTATGGGGGGTGCAGGTAAATCGGCCATGTTCCCGCTGCATATATGGCTGCCCGATGCCATGGAAGGCCCCACGCCTGTATCGGCACTCATTCATGCCGCAACGATGGTTGTGGCCGGGGTTTACCTTGTAGCCCGTTTGTTCCCGATTTACATATTTGCCGCTCCCGTTGCCCTCGACGTGGTGATGTATGTTGGAGCTTTCAGTTCCATATTTGCCGCGGTGATCGCCTGTACCCAGTTTGATATCAAGCGTGTGCTCGCCTATTCCACCATGTCGCAGATCGGCATGATGATGTTTGCCCTCGGGGTTTCAGGCTATGGCGGGCATGAGGGTCTTGGCTACATGGCTTCCATGTTCCATCTCTTTACACACGCATTCTTCAAATCACTCCTGTTCCTTGGAGCCGGAGCCATCATTCATGCCGTGCACAGCAATGTGATGAACGACATGGGCGGGTTGCGAAAATATCTTCCCATCACACATGCAACTTTCCTTATTGCCTGTATCGCCATCGCCGGGGTACCCCCCTTGTCGGGGTTCTTCAGCAAAGATGAGATCCTGGCTGCCGGCCATGAGAAAAGCATGTTGCTGTACTGGGTTGAGATGATCGTTTCGGGTTTGACCGCTTTTTATATGTTCCGCCTCTATTTCTCCATATTCTGGGGGAAAGATACCCATTATCACCACACACCGCACGAAGGGTCGAAATTCATGACCATCCCGCTGATGCTCCTTTCCATTGGCGCACTGCTGGCAGGGTTTATCCCATTCTCTCACCTGGTTACCTCCGACCGCATGCCCTTCCAGGCGCACCTTGATATGGCCATCGCCATTCCGGCGGTTCTGGTCGGACTTATCGGCATCGGAATTGCTACTGTCTTCTATCGCAAAGAAACCAGCATGCCCGACAAGATTTTCAATGCCCTCGGCGGATTTTCCAGGGCGGCATTTCACAAGTTCTATATTGATGAAGTGTATCTCTTTATCACCAAGAAAATCATATTCAATTATGTTTCACGTCCTATCGCATGGTTTGATCGCCATATTGTTGATGGTTCGATGAACGGAATATCATATGTAACCAATGAGGTGTCCGACCGGATTAAAGGCTTCCAGTCGGGACAATTACAGCAGTATGCCCTGGTTTTTGTTTCGGGTGTGGTGCTGTTCACCTTGTTATTCACCTATTTACTGACCAACTAATACCAAAGAATAATGAGTATTCTGACACTATTTATCATTATACCGGTTCTCACCATAATTGGTATTTTATTCAGCAAATCCCATATGCAGGTGAAATGGGTATCGGTGGTGGGGATGAGCCTGCAACTGTTGAGTGCCATTGCACTGATCTTACTTTACCTGGCCGAACGCAGGGCCGGCAACATGGCCGAAGTCCTCTTTGTTCAGGACAACGTATGGTATGAAACCCTCAACATCCATTTTTACCTGGGTGTCGATGGTGTTTCGGTGGCCATGATCGGACTCACCGCACTGGTGGTATTTGCCGGCATCTTTGCCAGCTGGGATATCGTGGATCTGCCCAGGGAGTTTTTTACCTCGCTGATCCTTCTGGCTGCCGGGGTTTTCGGATTTTTCATCTCCCTCGACCTGTTCACCATGTTCCTCTTTTATGAACTGGCCGTGATCCCTATGTACTTGCTTATCGGGATCTGGGGAAGCGGACCGCGTCATTATTCAGCCATGAAACTTACGCTGATGCTCATGGGCGGTTCTGCGTTTATTCTTCTGGGCGTGATCGGCATCTATTTTAACTCGGCCCCTGCAGGCGGACCGCTGACGTTCGACCTCATCAAGATTTCGAAGCAATCCATACCCTTAGGTGCGCAACTATTCCTCTTCCCTTTTCTTTTCACGGGATTTGGGGTACTTGGCGCCATGTTCCCATTCCACACCTGGTCGCCCGACGGCCACGCATCTGCTCCAACAGCCGTATCGATGCTCCATGCCGGCGTGCTGATGAAACTTGGCGGATATGGTTGTTACCGGGTAGCTGTATTCCTTCTCCCGGAAGCGGCACATGAATTGGGCTGGATTTTCCTGATCCTGGCCACCATCGGTGTTATTTACGGAGCGCTTGGAGCCGTCTGGCAAAAAGACCTGAAATACATCAACGCCTATTCATCGGTGAGCCATTGTGCCCTGGTGCTCTTTGCCATCCTGATGTTCAACCAGACAGCCATGAACGGCGCCATCATGCAGATGATCTCTCACGGCATCATGACAGCCCTCTTCTTTGCACTTATCGGCATGATTTACGGACGAACCCATACCCGGTTCATCAATGAAATGGGCGGGCTGATGAAGGTAATGCCATTCCTGGGAGTTGCTTATGTAATTGCCGGTCTTGCATCACTCGGACTTCCTGGTTTCAGTGGTTTTGTGGCTGAAATGACCATCTTCATTGGTTCTTTTCAAAATGTGGATACTTTCCACCGGGTAGCTACCATTATTGCAGCTTCGTCCATCGTGGTTACCGCTGTGTATGTACTCAGGGTAGTTGGTACACTTTTGCTGGGAAAAATTAAAAATGAAGCCTTTGAAACCATCACAGATGCAAAATGGTATGACAAAGTAAGTGTGATCACCCTGATTTTCGGGATCACTTTTATCGGGATGGCTCCATTATGGCTCTCTGATATGATCACCGGCGGTTTAGGGCCTATTGTTCAAAAGTTACTGGCAGCCGCACCTGGAATAATTAATTAAGCTCATCTGCCTGCTCCCCTTTCCCTGGGGAGAGGGGCCGGAGGTGAGGTATAGAAACTTAAAACAACATACAAGATGCTGATAATGAGACATGAATTGCTGCTGATTGCCATCACAGTGATCTTATTGATTGTCGAAATATTTCTGCCTGATTCGCAGAAGCGCAAAATCATTTTACCGGCTATTCTCCTGATGGCTGCCGCAACGGTCGTAGGTTTTTTACCGGGAACCCCCGGCATCCTGTTCGGAGGCATGTATCAGTCGACACAACTCACCATGACGCTGAAAAACATCCTGAATATCGGGGTTCTCATCGTTTTTATACAGTCGGTTGACTGGTTGAAACAGGACCAGAACAAGGAGAAGATCAGTGAATTTTTCATTCTGATTCTTTCCACCCTGATCGGGATGAATTACATGATCTCCTCCGGGGATTTCCTGATGTTTTATATCGGTCTTGAACTCGCCACCATTCCTGTAGCAGCACTTGCTGCCTATGAACGTCTGAAAGAAAAATCAGCCGAAGCGGGCGTCAAATTGATTTTTACCTCTGCATTGTCGTCAGGCATTCTTCTGTATGGACTTTCCATGATATACGGTACCACCGGAACGATGTACTTTGCTGATGTGGCACCCCTGATAACCGGTGCTCCGCTCCAGGTGCTTGCATTCATTTTCTTCTTCGCCGGGATGGCATTCAAGATTTCACTCGTGCCTTTCCACCTCTGGACCGCTGACGTGTACGAAGGTGCCCCGGTGAATGTTGCTTCCTATCTTTCGGTGATCTCAAAAGGAGCGGCTGTTTTTATTTTCACAATCATTCTTTATACCGTATTTTATAAGATCGCGGTGATGTGGAGCGACCTGCTTTATGTCATCACCATCCTTACCATAACCATTGGAAACCTCTTCGCCCTGCGCCAGCAGAATCTCAAACGTTTCCTTGCATTTTCTTCTATTGCCCAGGCGGGCTTCATCCTGCTGGGTATCATTGGTGCCAGCCAGCTGGGGATGACCACGGTCATCTATTTCGCCCTGGTGTATATCTTTTCCAACCTGGGAGCCTTTGGTGTTGTTGGTATTATTTCAAATCGTACCGGTAAAGAAAATATTGACGATTATGACGGTCTTTACCGCACCAACCCCAACTTGAGCCTGGTAATGATGCTGGCCTTGTTTTCACTGGCAGGCATCCCGCCCCTGGCAGGGTTTTTCGGAAAATTTTTCCTGTTTACGGCAGCTGCAAAACAAGGTTACTACATCCTTGTTCTGATCGCCCTGATCAACACCATCATCTCCTTATACTATTATTTATTGGTGATCAAGGCCATGCTCCTCAACAACAGCGACCAGCCGATCGCAAAATTTAAAAGCGATGCATATACCAGGCTTGGCCTGCTCATGTGTGTGGCCGGCATGGTGATCATTGGTTTTGCCAGTTCCATTTACGAAATGGTATTCAACCTGAGTTTCGGATTATATTAGACACGAATTGTAGAGACGCATAATCATGCGTCTCCACTGATCATGCGTCTCCACTGAAAAAAATAATTATGGCAATTTTAAAAGGCAAACACAATATCGCCGAAATTGAAGGAACCCGATGTACAGTGGTCGAAACCGGCGTTTCGCGCGAACGGGCGGATTTTCTAAAAAATCTGCTGGTATTCAACCGGTATGAAGTGAAAATGGAACAGGAAAAGTCAAAAGACGGAACCAGTCCCGACACCTTTGTTATAGGATTAACAGATATACTTTTTAATCCGATTATCGTGCTCTATGAAAAGAAACTCATCCGGAAGGATGGGTTAACGGTTACCCCTGCCTACTGGAATCAGATTCCGGAGGAAGACAGCCTGCCCTACTGGAAGGTTCAACGATAACCATCATGCAAAAATTTGCCAAGTACTTCTCCTGGTTTGTCATCCTTCTGTACTTCATTCTTGGAATCTATGTGCTTGTAAGTCCGCGGTTTCAATACCTTTCCCAAGAGGTCAAAATCATTTTTGCAGTCTTCCTGTTTCTTTACGGCAGCTTCCGTTTGGCGCGCCTTTGGACCAAAACAAGAGAGAGAAACGAAGAATAATAATTAAAGCTGCAATAATAAATTTCATAAATTTGTGTTCTCTCTAATGAATCAGTTGATTTTAAGCGATAAAGCGATGAAAATCATCAACCGGAGCATAACAGGTTTTTTGCATATGGCGGGAATAGTCTTACTCCTGCTGTTTGTATCATGTGGCGATGGTACCGTACAGAAAAACACCGACACACCTACTGCCGGAAGAATCAAGGTATCGGTTGATGATTCCTACCGGCTGCTTATCCAGGCTGAATTATACACATTTGAAGCGATGTATAAATATGCTTCCATTGATACACTTTTTAAATCAGAAGCAGATGTGATCAATGATCTGATGAACGACTCGGTTCCCCTGATCATCGTTAACAGAAAACTTTCAGAAAAGCACGTTGCCTGGCTCAGGGAGCGTCAGTATATTCCAAGGACTACTAAAATTGCCATCGACGGGCTGGCTCTCATCGTTAACAATGATAATCCGGATACGGCCTTTTTTTATCAGACGGTAAAAGATATTTTTCAGGGAAAGGTTACCTCATGGGACCAGATAAACAGGAAATCAAAATTAAGAGAGCTGAGGGTGGTTTTTGACAATTTCAAATCAGGCAACCCCAGGTATTTTAAAGAAAGGTTTGCCATTGATTCATTTCCATCCACCTGTTTTGCCGTTCAAAGCAACGCCGAGGTTATTAATTACGTTGAAAAGAACAGGAATGCCATCGGGGTGATCAGTGTGAACTGGATCAGCGACCCGGCGGATACTGTTTCCCACAATTTTTTAAAGCGGTTCAAGGTGGTTGGCATTGCCATGGAGGGTGACAACGATCCCGGCACTAAGTTTTATCGTCCATTCCCCGGGTATATTGCCGAAGGGTCGTACCCGTTCACCCGCGACGTTTATTGTATCAACCGCCAGCCATATACCGGCCTGGCGCATGGTTTTTCATCATTTATTGCGGGGGAGAAAGGACAGTTTATCGTCCTCCATTCCGGCCTGGTACCCGCTGCCATGCCGGTCAGATTAGTTGAAATTAAACATTAATATACAGGAGATACAGATTATGTCCAGATTTACTAAACCGGTTGGTGTTGTTGCGCTGATGCTCTTTTTCCCATTTATTTTTCAATCTTACTCCCAGGAGCTGGCCGATGCAATAAAGCTCACGAAAAGCGAACAGTTCAGGAAAGCCAGTTCAATGTATAAAGAACTGATTCGGAAATCGCCTTCAAATGGAGACCTTTATTACTACTATGGAAGGAATTTCATGTACAAGTTTTATTCAGACACACTCAATATTGTTCTTTCCGAAATGGCTGATTCAGCCAAAGTATGTTACGAATTGGGGGTGACACAGGATCCTTCCAATCCATTTAATTTTGTGGGTCTGGGCGGTCTTAACCTGATCAATAATGATATTCCGAAAGCAAAGGCGGAATTTGAAAAAGCCAGGGCATTGCTCCCATCCAAGGCAAACAAATCAATTAAAATGGAGCCGGCCCGTCAAGCCCTGGTGATGATTGAAATGGCTGAGTGGTATGTTTTCACCAATGTAAAAGACACTGCTACCGTTTTTACCTTGTTGCGCAATGCGGAAAAACTTGACAACAAGAATCCCCTCCTCTACATTGTGAAGGGAGATGTTTATTTTTATATGCTTAACGACGGGTCCAAAGCCATTACCAACTATAATATGGCCCAGACCCTTGATCCCAATTCTCCGGCAGCAAAATTGCGTACCGGGCAATTATGGCTGCGCGCCAGACAATATACTACCGCCTTGAATTATTACCAGGAGGTAATCAAAATGGATTCCACGTATGCCCCGGCATACCGCGAACTCGGCTCCCTGCAGGCCCGTGCCGGCCGACAGGAAGAGGCAAAGAAAAACTTTGCAAAATTTCTTGAGCTTTCGAGGAACACCGCCGCCCGCAAACAGTATGTAAACACCCTGATAGAACTTAAAGATTACCAGGAGGCCATCAGCCAGCTGAATGAAATTCTGAAGGTGGATGATTCCGACAACGACGTGAACAGGGCGCTTGCATACTCTTATTTTGAAACGCAGCAATACGACAAAGGGCTTACCTATATCAGGAAGTTTATTGCGAATGCCAAACCTGAAAAAGTACGGTCACTGGATTATGCCTATTACGGACGTTTGCTGGCAAAAACAAAACAGGATTCACTTGCAGCCATCCAGCTGATGAAAGCATATGAGCTTGACACCGCCAAGTCGGAGCTGATTTCCGAAGCTGCGCTGTGTTACACGAAAGTTAAAAAATATGATAAGGCAAAGGAGCATTATGAACGCAGGATCCAACTTAATAAAGGAGTTGCCATGGACTATTATAACCTTGGAAAGGTCTTATACAGCCTTCAGGATTATGTGAATGCCGACACCAATCTTGCGATTTTCAACATGATGCAACCCGATTACATCCCCGGGTTTGCCTGGAGGGCCCGAACCAAATCAAACCTCGACCTCAAAGATCCGAAAGGGTTTAATACCACGGGCTATGCAGTTCCCGTGTATGAAGGACTGATCGTTAAAACACAGTCGGATACGGTAAAATACATGAAAGAAAGGTTTGAGTCTTTCGATTACCTTGCGTTTTATCATTACAGTCAGTTTTCACGTGATCAGAAACTGAAGGATGAAGCCGGAAAGGCATTAGACTATTATCTGAAAATGAGCGCGGTAAATCCGAATGACGAAAAGGTGGTGGTGATTAAGCCCGTCATTGACATGCTTAAGCAGAAGATCAAATAGTAACTATTTGAATTCGTCTGGAAATTATATATCTTTGTAGGCCTTTTTAGTACGAAAATCCAACAATTCATTCAATCTTTAATCTAAAACTTTTTAACGATGAGCAAGACAAGCAGCAAAGGCGGATCATTGGGTGAAGCCTTAAGGTCAGTGTTTACAGTGGGCGCTATAATCGTAGCATTCGCCTTTTCTTATTTCCTTTACAAATTCGTGTTTGGTAATCCCTTGTTTTTTGAAGGTGGCAATCCCGACGGGCATCCCCTGCCAGGCAATTATCTTGCAATTATTTATAAGGGAGGTGTCATTGTCCCATTTCTGATCACCCTGAATCTCCTCGTGATCATTTTTACTGTTGAAAGAGGGATCACACTTTTCCGTGCCAAAGGAAAAGGCCGGATCAACGTATTTGTGAAAAATCTTCAGAATTTTCTCAGCAACAATAAAATCGAAGAAGCCATTGTTGCATGTGATAAGCAAAGAGGTTCGCTGGCCAATGTCATGAAAGCCGGTTTGATGCGCTATCGCTCTTTGCAGAACGATACCACCCTTGAAAAAGATCAGAAAATTCTTGCGTTGCAAAAAGAATTTGAAGAAGCTACCGCACTCGAGCTTCCGATGCTCTCCCGTAACCTGGTTATCATCTCCACCATTGCCTCCATCTCCGTATTAACCGGTCTGATGGGAACTGTTATCGGGATGATCAAGGCCTTCGCCGCACTTGCACAAGCCGGTGCCCCCGATGCACTTGCCCTTGCAAATGGTATCTCTGAGGCTCTTATCAACACCGCATTTGGTATCTTTGGTTCATTGCTTGCTATCATTTTCTATAACTATTTCTCTACCCAGATCGATAGCTTTACTTACAAAATTGATGAGGCCGGTTTCAGCCTTGTTCAGTCATTTGCAGCTACAACCAAATAGTTAAAAAGAGAACCCCATGCCAAAAATTAAACATCCGGCAAGATCTCCGCACATAGACATGACGCCTATGGTGGATTTATTTTCCTTGCTGTTAACCTTCTTCATGTTAACCACATCTTTCCGGCCCCAGGAAGCTGCACCGATTGAAACACCTTCTTCGGTGTCGGAAAAACAGGCCCCGGATAATGATATCATGACGATATTCATATCCAAGGAGGGAAAGGTGTTTTTTAACATCGACAACGGCAAGGATACCTCTACCCATTTCAGGGAAAAGCTGCTTGAGAAGATGGCTGAGCAGTATAAACTGACTTTTACACCAAAGGAAATTGATAAATTCGGAAAAATGTCATCCTTTGGTATGCCGATCAAAGACCTGAAAGCCTGGATCGTTGAATCAGAGCCCAAGGTGCGCGACCTTCTTCAGACCGGAATCCCTATGGATTCAACAGACAACCAGCTTGCATGGTGGGTTCGTATGGCCCGTCTGACCAACCTGAATGCCGAAGTTGCCATCAAAGGCGATGCCGAAACGGACTATACAGCGGTGAAGAAGATCATGGACCTTTTACAGGAAAATAAGGTAAATAAGTTTAATCTCGTTACCAACCTTCAGAAGGACGAAGTCACTATGAAGGACATGCCCAATTAGGGCAACGCGATTTTAATCCCTAAAAGATAAAACCAGTATGGGTGAAATAATTGTTGAGGAAAAAGGGAAAAAAGGTGGTAAACGCCAGGCGAAGAAGCACAGCACCCGCATCGATATGACCCCCATGGTCGACCTGATGTGTTTGCTCATAACCTTCTTCATGCTTACCACGGCTTTTAGCAAACCCAAGGTCATGGTGATTACCATGCCCGAGAAAACAGATAATCCGGACGACAAGGACCGCCCGGAAATTCCGAAGAACAGAACCTTGAATATTCTGCTGACAGAAGGTCATAAGGTCTATTATTACATTGGTATTGCCGACCCTAAAAAACCTGCTGAAATGCCCCAGTTAGTCAAGACTGACTTCAGTAAAGATGGCATCCGGAAATTCCTGTTGATCAAGAACAAGGACCTCTTTACAAAAATCGCGGAATATCGCGACAAGCGTGTGACCGGCAAGATCGTTGTGGAAGATACCACAGCCGATAATGCCATCAAACGGATGAAGAAGGAAGATCAGAAGGGACCCATCGTACTTATCAAAGCTGATGAAATGGCGAAGTATAAGGATATCGTTGATATCATTGATGAGATGGCTATCTGCAACATCAACAGCTATGCGGTGGTTGATATGACCCCCACTGAACTGGAGATGTTGAAAAACGCTCCTAAATAGTCAGAGAAATTGTGTTTAACACGTTAAAAAAATAGTGTATGGCAATTGAAACACAGCATGTAGAATCGCTGGAGGATATTGTTTTCAAAAACAGGAACAAGGAATATGGTTCATATTACCTGCGTAAGAAATACAGGAAATTTGTAATCTTTTCCATGATCTTTGGTTTTGTTTTGATAGGAGTAATTGTGGCCTATCCACTGATCAATGCCTATGTAAATAAAGAAAGGCTGATCCGTGAAAAGGAAAAAGAGGTTGGTGTAAAATTCGAAGACCTGAAGCAGGAAGAAGCACCGCCCCCTCCGCCACCTCCCCCTCCACCCGAAGCAATGGTTGAAAAGGTCAAATTTACCGCACCGGTTGTTGTAGAAGATACTACAATCGAAGTGAGTATGGCCAATATGGATGATCTGAATAAAAAGGGAAATGTGGAAGCTCCGACAGAAGATGTTGAAGTGGAAGTTAAGGACGAAGGCCCCAGGGTAATTGAAACTCCTGTACAGGCTGAGATTTTCACCGTAGTTGAAGAGCAGCCCGGATACCCCGGAGGTGAAGAGGCCCGTATTAGTTACCTGCAACAGAATATCAAGTACCCGGAAGAAGCCAAGGAATTGGGTATACAGGGAAAGGTTTTCGTAACGTTTGTGGTTGAGGTGGATGGAACTATTACCGATGTACGGGTGCTCCGTGGCATTGGGGGTGGTTGCGATGAAGAAGCCATCCGTGTTGTGAAGTCGATGCCCAAATGGGTTCCCGGTAAACAACGTGGAGTACCTGTACGTGTACAGTTTAATCTCCCGATCAAATTTACATTGCAATAGAAAAGACGACGCGAGGCAATTAACTCGTGACAACAAACAGAAAAGCGGTTTCGGAAGGGATCGCTTTTTTGCGTTATATAGCACTCATTGTTTTATCCTTTTTACAAATATTAAAATCCATGAAACATAATAAATACAATCTATATCATCTGTCACGGCTGGAAGTTTCTATTGTCACTTTATTCCTGTTATTATCCTTTTTTCAGGCGGGAGCCCAGCAGTCAGAAAAATTCAGGATATGTACGTTCAACATCCAGAATTTCGGAAAGACCAAACTGAATGATTCTCTTCGGGTACATCAGCTCGCAGAAATCATCCGGAAATACGATATCATTGCCATACAGGAAATTTCAGATGTGTCAGGGGTGGTTCCGGGGGCTTTCAAAGAAATCATTAACCGGAAAGGGAAGAAACACTTCGAAGTTGCATGCAGCGAAAGAACCGGCGAGCAACCTGACGACAGGACATCCCGGGAGCAATATGCTTTTTATTACGATACGGTCATGTTTGCTCTTATGGGTACCCCCATGCTTTACAATGATTCATTGCACGATTTCTTTGCCAGGGAGCCTTATACGGCCAGGTTTAGGTCAAAGAAGGGTGATTTCACCTTTGTCCTGGCTACGATTCACACAGCGCCTGAAAAGGCTGTTTCTGAAATCGGCAGCCTGCATGAAGTGGTGAAATGGGTCAAAGAGAAGTACACGGACGAGACGGAGATTATTGTTTTGGGCGATTTTAACGCTTCATGCACCTATGCAAACCCAGGAGAACTCGACCAGCTCTCAATCAGGGGAAAGGATTATTTCTGGGTTGTTCCCGATACGGCAAAAACCAATCTTTCTGCAAAGAGTGACTGTGCCTACGACCGTTTTGTGCTCACGCTGCCTGCAAAAAAGTACTATTCGGGCCGCTGGGGAGTTGATAAAAGCTTCACTTCAAAAACTATTTCCGACCATTGGCCTGTTTGGGCGGAGTTTAATTTCGTAAGAAATAATTCAAGCCGATAGTCAGGATTACCCAAATGATACCGGGCAAGTTCCCGTTGTTGTTTGTTTAATACGCCGTTGAAGTTTTAATATACAGCAGGTAACCCGCTTCACCAGCCTTCATTTTATAGTTGATGGCTCGTTTTGTGGCATTGGCGGCTTTAATAGGAAATGTGCGGGACAGGGAGTTTTCTATGATCATAAATTCATCATGCCCTTCATATCCTTCAAATTTGCCTCCCTTTTTCATGTCGTTTTCCTCAACAGGAGGAATTGTTATCATTGAAAGGGATTTATCGGAATTGGATGCCAGTCCGATCACATTCCCGTAACTGCCAGATCCGGCGCTTATTGTAATGATGTATATTTCACTGAAACCATCGGCATTGAGATCGTCAATCAGCACCTTGTTTATCGGATCCACATCAGTATACTTTATTTCTGAACCCGGATCCCCGGAAAACCCGACAGAAATATTGCTCAGACTTTGCCCCTGGGGATGAGATTCGGACACTGTAATAATTTTTCCGGTAACGGTTTTATACTCTGTTTTTGTAACTTTTGCGGTCGTGTCTGCTGCAGCTTCCGCAGGCTGCTGTGCCGTATTGTTTTCGGAATTAACCGGGTTGCTGTTGCATGAGATCATGCCGGCAAAAAGGAAAGAAAGTAAAAATATTTTTTTCATAGTGCAGAAATTAAAAGGTTTGTCAGTATTGAGAAGGAAAAAAATCCCCGGGCAAATCAACCGTATGAAGGTCTTGCCCGGGGTTCTAACCAGAACCTGGTTATTAATTACTTACTGCCGAAGATTCTCCATCCGGCAGAGATCATAAACATATTGTTTTTTGTGTCAAACGATTGATTATTAACATCAGCGATAAGATTGCTCAACCCGATTTTATAACGGATGTCGAACGTAAGGAATAAAACATCAATTCCAGTTCCGCCTAGAACATACCAGTTGGCAGTATTGATATCGCTGGGTTGAATCTTTGGATTGACGCCATCGCTCACTTTTGTATTCATGGCAAAGGAAATTTCAGGGCCCAGTTCAACTCGCCAGGTAATAACATCAGAATGGATGATTTTAAATCCGAGCAATAATGGAATGTCGAATGATCCTACGGTTATTTTCTGACTCCAGTAGTTGATGGAATCTGTTTCCAGGTGTCCCTCAGAGCTAAAAACTCCCCCGCTCATGCAATAGAGTACTTCAGGTGCAAAATAGAGTCGCTTGCCAAAGTGAGCCCAGGCTCCTGCATGAAAACCACTGTTGAAATCGGATTTAATAGAGTCGAGATTTGTGTTGAGTTTGCTGCCATTATACCCCAACTTTATTCCCAGGGCAAACTGGCCATACGAAAATACAGATGCTCCGAACGCAAATGCAATTAAAAAGACAATCTTTTTCATGAGGGGTAGTTTTAGTAACAGGTTTTGTTAATTATGGAACAAATATAACAGGGGATAAACAAAAACCATACAAAACAAGCATAAATATCAGGTATACAAAAAGTATACAATGTTTAAAACGTTGAAATATATGCGTTTGCGATAGGATGAAAATCAGTTATTCTGATTTTTCTTCCCGTTTTTTAGAAGATTCTTTAACTTTTTTAGGAAGTTCGGTCAGAAAAACTGAATAATGGGAACCTCCTGACGATTGGTCAAGCAGAATTTTAATAACAGATGCCAGTGGAATGAAAAGGATCATTCCGGAAACTCCCTGGAAATTCAATACCAGCACGGCTGTTGAAACGAATCAGGAATTACAGTTTTTTAATCGTAACCCTGCGGTTTTGTGTACGCCCGGCGGCTGTTTTATTGTCGGCAATGGGTTTTGAAGCGCCAAATCCCTGGGTTTCCATCCGGCCGGCATCGATGCCCCGTTTCACAATTTCAGCTTTGATGCTTTGAGCCCTTTTTTCAGAAAGTGTAAGGTTAGAAGCATCTTTTCCGGTGTTATCGGTATGTCCTTCGATCATGATTTTTACAGAGGGGTTCTTTTTCAGATAATTGGTGATCTGTTCGACAACCGGAAAACTTTCAGCTTTAACAATGGACTTTCCAATATCGAAATTAATACCATAAATATCAATAAACCCTTTCGTGTCAAGGTCTTTCATAGGATCAGGTTCAGGTTTTGCTTCGGCCTTTATGATGGCTGCTTCATCGGTCATGGCAGGACGGAAACCAAAACCCTGTGCGCTGTTATATGGAAATTCGGAATTACGGTAAGAAATTCTCATCCGTTCTTCCTCACTGCCCCAGAAACCTCCTCTGAGTACACGCTGTACACCCTTTTCAGGACCGGCAGGATCAACAGCCGGGCTGATTTGAAAATAGGTATCGCTGTACCAGTCAGCGCACCATTCCCGTATATTTCCGGCCATATCGTAAATCATCAGTTCATTTGGCATTTTCCGTCCGATGGTATGAGATTGTTTCCCGGAGTTTCCCGCATACCAGGCTACATCACCCAGGTTATTGCCACCCGCGTACTTATACCCTTTACTGCTGTTTCCACCTTTTGCGGCAAACTCCCATTCGGCTTCGGTCGGAAGCCTGAATTTTTTACCTGTTTCTTTACTAAGCCAGTTCAGGTATTCCACGGCATCGAACCAGCTGATGTTGCGAACCGGGTTTATGCTATCCGCAAGGGGAACAGGGGAGCCGCTCATGTCAACTTTCCATGATCCATTGTAAATTCCCCGGGGAGGCAAGCCATGTTTCAGCCTGACTGAATCGGGCTTTTCGGCATCTGTCAGATAGCCGGTGGCATCTGCAAATTTTTTGAAGTCATTATAGGTAACTTCATATTTACCAAAATAAAAGCTGGTAAGCGTGACTTTATGCGCAGGTTGTTCGTCCTTGTTTCCGTTGCTGCTGCCCATCATGAAGGTTCCACCTTCAACGTGGATCATCGAGGGCATGCTCATAGTTGGTTTTTGGGCGAAAATGGCACCCATACCAAGCACCGAAATAAGGGTGAATGCGAGTAGTTTTGTTTTCATTGTTTTTTTTTGTAAAGATAAAAAAGTATTTATTTGATTGTTTGTTCAATGTGCAATTTGGGAAGTCTGTTTTTTCCGGGCGTAATAATACCTCCAGTCAAAGGCCAGCCGGAATCCGACAAACCAGGTTGTTTTCAGGTCGATGGTTCCGATATCGGTTGGTTCGAGCATGGTCACTTTCCCGGGAATGTCCATGCCCGCGCTTATTTGAAGTACCAGGCTTGCACTCTGCCTCCGGGAGAATGTCCTTACCGGCCGGTATTCCAGGATTGGAAATTCAAAATGCGTGGTTCGCATCGACACCAGTGCCAAATCAGTGGATCCATCAATATCATACGGAATCAGGTATGAATCGGCCCCGTCCACAGAACCATAAAAGCACACCCCAACCTCCCTTCCGAGGATAAACTGGAACCGTCCGATAGGGGAGATCAAGCCGGTTTGCCAGGGAATGAGACCACCTGCACCGGCCGTTGCAATCACATTATTCATGGCCTTGGGGGCGACCAGGGCCAGCAACGGACCCAGGATGATCAGGTCGCCCGGAATCACGTAAAAGGGCAAGCGCAGCCGGGTGTAAAAAGCATCGCGGCTTGGTACAGCAGCCAGAATTGAACCAAACAACCCATAGGCGGGGTCACTTTGAAGTTTGATGGAGGAGGCTCCGTCGAGCCGCCACCCCAGGTCAAGAAAAACCAGCCCGTCTCCCGACTGGTTCAGCACTCCGTCCATACCGAGACCGATATGCAGTGCAACTTCCAGGCTGGGAACCATCCCGACGGTTTGCTGACTGGGCGCAAAACCTCCCGAAAGAAGCGAGACCCTTCCGGCTGGTGCTATTCCTATAAACGGACCGATTTCGGAGCGGAATCGGGGAATTTCCCCCAAACCGGTGCCCAGGCCCGGAATAGGCGTTGTGATCCATATCTGGTCAAATAAATCCCTGTACACAGGATCGATCGTGCGTGCAGGTATGGTCATGGCTCTGGCGATATTGAATGTGTCGGCTGTGAACATACCGGGTTGATCAACGTACAGAGAAGGCCCCTGGGTACTGGTTGTTTCTTCCAGAACCTGTTTAAGGCTCATCATCACGGTTTTAGCGGCCCTGTCGGCATCGGCCGCGCGCATGTAGGCATCCCCGGTAAGCACCATCCGCTCACCCTGCCAGGTAGTGACATCCAGCCCGTTTTCATCATAGTAATCATGCGTGCCTTTGCGAAGGGCAGCATTACCCCAAACCCCGGCCACATGACCGGAGGAAAAAGCATCCTGAAGGAAATGAAGCGCAAAGGCTTCATCTGCAAGCATTGATAAGGTGAGGGCGGCTTGTTGATCGGGGGTTAATGTTTCAGAGGACAACCGGCGGGCTTTTAATAATGCACTGGTATGATACCAGTTATAAGTTCCAATCAGGTTTATCTCCACACCTTCATGGAAACAGCTGTCGAAATAGGCCCTGGCGGGTGTACTCACGGCCGGGCGGGAGAGCATGAAATGGACATTGTTCGATCCGGCCCGTGAAACATATTCCGGATCGGCCCTGAGCAACCGGAGATCAGAATCGCGGAGTTTACCGGCCCGTTCGCTGCGCGTGGTTGATTCTGCCAGCCCTTTTCCCAGCCAGGCAGTAATGTCTGCAACATTCAGGATCCAGTCGGTGTGCAAAATGTTATACACCATGTTCTCCGCCGAAGTGGAATGGTCGCCTGCGATGGCCGGAAAGGCAGCATAATCAATGTATTTCGGATGCTCACCCTGGCTCATATCTGCCACAGACACATCCAGCCGCGACTCATATCCTTTCCTTGCCAGGGCCCAGAGCCTGTCAAGCACGGCCCTTTGCGCCGAATCTAGTTTCTGAATAGCGATCAGGGTTATTTCCCTGTGTTCAGGATAAACCCAGGCCCATGCGGATTGAGTGAGAATTATCATTAAAACAGAAACCAGGATTAATTTCTTTCCCATAATTTTATGTGTTAAGGTCTGTCAATCGCCGGTTAAATTTTTCCGGGAAAAAAGGATATTGTGTTCTGCAAATGCTTTATAAATTGCAGTTAGCAGATGACTTTTTATTTTTGACCCGATAGCCAGGTCGGTAATTAAAATTTTAACAGAAAAGACCAGGCCTGCATCATTAATTTCAGATAATAATACAACGCTTCGATCCCGGATAATAGTTGTTTCTTCGCTGAGGCAGTCACCTATTATCTTCATCACAAGAATAGGGTCGGTTTGCTGGAGGGTGGTCACTTTAAATTCAATGAAACGTTGTTTGTTACTGATTGTCCAGTTTTTCAAATTTTCAGACAGCAGCGTGTTGTTTGGGATCAGGATATCTGCGCCATCGGAATTTGAAACCATGGTGGCCCTGAGGCTGATTTCTTTTACTTTACAGGCTTCATTCTCAAAATCAAGTACATCTCCAACAACGAACGGGCGTTCAAAAGCAATGATCAGCCCCGAAATCAGGTTGCTGACAATATTCTGCAAGCCGAAACCAATGCCAACACCCATTGCGCCAATGAAGATGGAGAAATTTGTCAGCGCCAGTCCTGAAGCAAGAATGCCTACAACAAAACCGGTACAAAGGATCAGCAGCCGGAAAAGCAAAAGGTAACTTCCGAGGCTGCTTCTTTTTTTAACTGTTTGCTCATGCTGTGGCTCAAAGGTATACCGGATGAGTGTGGCGAGGATGAAAGAGAAGTAAACGGAGGCAAAGAAGAGCAGAATGCTCATAAATGTAAAGGAGGCACTCCCAATTTTCCTGTTTGAAAACATAAAATCCCCGATTGCGGATTTTACGAGGTCATATACATTCATGTTGTAAAGATAGGCCACACAGAGAAAAATGACGGCTGAAATAACAAGCAGCGGTTTGGTTTTTCTGTGGACAAAGTTTGAGTCGATTTTCACCACCTTTACCTTTTTATTAAAAAAATAGGCGATGATTTCGAGGTAATCCAGGAGCGTATAGATGGCAATTCTAAAGATCATGCTGATAATCAACAAGCTGTAGGCCGAAAGAATTACCGATCTTCCCAATGTGTAATAGCCCAGAATGACCAGTACCCACCCGATTACGAGGTGTATCCCCAGAAAAAGCAGCAACCATTTTACAGCATTCGGGTGATTCAGCTGAAATGATGGTAATTGTTTGTACATCAACCACAGGGGAACAAGTAACAGGATAGAGGACGTGTAAATAAGCCGGCCGGGGAAAGTGGGTGTGACAAAGAAGTTTATGAGATACAGGACCAGGAATGAAACTATTAAAATTATCAACAGTGTTTTATTGATCCCTGGATAGTTTTTCATGGTCAGCATGGTCACAGTAAAGGTTAGCCCAACCAGGATAATTTCCATAAAAGCATGCGGCGGGTGGACAAAAATGAAGGGAGAGAGGGCCATGCCCATCACCACGGAAGCTGTTTTAGGGAATTTTTCAAGAAATGTAAAGTTGGTTTCTGTCAGGATTTTCTTCTTTCGCTGTTCATCTTTGAAAATTTTAATAGGTATCAGGCAGAGCAGAACGATCATCAGCCTGAAGATAACAATCCTCCAGAGCGACATTTCTCCGTAATACTTTACAGATTCGAGGGTTTGCTGGAAACTTGCACTGAGAACATTCCAAATACTCAAAGGATAGACCCCCGGAGGTGATGACCAAACCGGCGGAAGTTCTCTTTTAACCAGTTCCATTTCCTTTTTTTGCAGCAGGCTGGCGATATCAGAGAAAAAGAGGGAAACCTCCATATTCATTCCGACGATTTTATTCTCAATGGCGGTACTTCTTTTCAATGAATGCAGGATAACTGTTTCTCCAGAGTGCTGCATTTCCGCCAGCTGGTTTAACGACACATTAAATGTTTCCCGGAAGACACTGTCAGAGTTCTCCCTGAACATAGCGATTTCATGTTTTATCCGGAGAATCTCACTGGCCTTCTCAACACGCAATTCATTGTCGATGTGAATATTATGCTGCCACATAGTGATATTTGCCAGGATATCGGCCACTCTCATTTTCATATTGTACACAGACCGTACATTCAGGGTGGCGGAATCACCATAAAAGTTTTTCTTCAGGATGCTGATAATGACCAGGTTTTCTCTTAATTTTTCAAATAGTTCTGTTGTATCAATTTCACGCTGTGTTTGAAACAAGTATAAACCATTCAGACGGTTATAACAGTCATTGATCCAAATGGCAGGGTTGGCGATATAGGAAGGCTGTTTTTCATCAGGAAGGCTGTTTGCTTTTACTTCCGTTGTGTCCTGGGCATATAGCCTGATAATGAATATCAAGATACCTGTCAGTATGATAATCGTTTTTTTGGCCATATGCACTTTTTTACCGGTTAATTTACAAAAATGGATAACCTATATTTGATCAGGGCATCAAGTTTGAGAATATAAAAGTAAAACATTATTGAAATAAAGACAGTTTGCCGGAAAATAATTTTTCTGTTTATGGCTGTTCGTGAAATCCGGACAAAAGTATACCTTCCATAAGTGAAATCCGGAGAATCGGATCATACAAAAAGTATACATTTACATTTTATCAGGTTAAAAAATTAATAATAAAGTATTCTTATATTTGATGAAACAAGTTTTGCGTTTTCAGGACACAATTTAATTTTAGCCGCATGTTAATTTTCAGTCTGAACCTTCGGCAATTCAGTAGCATTTGTTGGACGACAGTGTTTATTATACTGACATCGAATACAATATATGGAGAAAGCAAGCCGGACAGTCTCCGTACAGCTATAATAGAAAGCAGTAAAGATTTAAACCGGCTTGGACTGTTATATGCCGGTTTATCGATGGAATTGACGGATACAAATATCGATTCAGCATTGTTTTTTGCAAAAAAAGGATTACAGATATCAGAAGCTTCAGGTAACAATGAGGGAATAATTAAAAATTGCATGCAACTGGGCAGGATTGCCATCCGGAAGGATCAGTTAAGCCAGGCTTTGAAATTCTATGAGAGGGCAATAGGGCTGTTTAATGATAAAACGGATTCTGTTGATCAGATGAAAATCCGGAATGGATCAGCATATCTGTATGATCTCAATTCGGACTTTTCCCGGGCACTGTATGGCTACATGAAAGGCCTTGAAATTGCTGAAAGGACAAACAATGATTTATGGAAATCATATTTTTATAACAATATTGCTGTTATTTACGACAGGACGGGCAGTTACAGAAAAGGGCTGGGGTATTATAAAAAAGCGATGGCACTGTTTGAAATCCGGAATGATTCAGCCTACTATGCCAACTCGTTGATTAACATAGGACTGTCTTATAAAAACCTTAACAAGGCTGACAGCGCCAACTATTTTTTCAATAAATCGCTTCCTTTACAACAACGGCTGAAGAACTATTATGGAATATCAAATTTGTATAATATACTGGGGGAGATCAAACTTGATGAGAAGAATCTTCCGGAGGCGCTGAATTATTTTCAGTTGTCAGCACAAATGATCAACAACCTTGACAGTCTGTACTGGGGATCAAAAATGTATCTGAAGGTGCAGGCGGATTTCAATTTTGGCCGTGTTTTTCAGCAAATGAAAGAGTATGGAAAGTCAATGGAATATTATAAAAATGTAAAAACCAATTCCTGCCGGGGTTCTTTTCTCTCTTTTGAAACCGAGGCCGTTAAAGGAATCAGCGAGATTTTTGAAATTGCGGGAAGAGCAGACAGTGCGCTGAAATATGCCAGACTTTACCAGGTTCTGTACGACAGCCTCACCCGGATCGGGGATAAGCAGCAATTGGCCGTTATTGAATTTGAATTTAATTATAAAAAGGAGCAGGCCAGACAATTAATTGAAAAGGAGAGAGAGGAAGGGATAAAAAAGCGCCAGGAGACAAAACTTATGTTTTTAATTGCAGGGATTTTACTGATTGCCGTTATCCTGTTTCTTCTGATTCTTTTGCAAAGGAGTAAGATCAACCGGATAAACCTTGTGAAGGCAAATCTGCAGCTGGAAAAATCGCATCTTACCAAGGATATTGATCTGAAAAACAGGGAACTGACAGCCAAGGTGATGTCACTGATAGAAAAGAATGAATTGCTTGTGGAAATGTCGGAGCGGCTGAAAAAAATTCTGGAAAATTCTGGAAAATCAGAGCCGGAGGTTCTCCGGTCTGTTCTGCATGATCTTCAGCATCAGCATACAGAAGGATTTTGGGAGGAATTTGAAGTTCATTTCAAGGAAACACATATTGATTTTTATACGCGGCTTGGTAAAGAATTCCCCGAATTAAGTCCGAATGAAATGAAACTTTGTGCATTCCTGAAAATGAATTTGTCTACCAAGGAAATATCACAGATCACGCGCAAAAATGAACACAGTCTTAAAATTGCACGCTACCGGCTCCGGCAGAAACTGGGATTATCCCGGGAAGAAAATCTTGTGATGTTCTTCAGCAGGTTTTAGTTCAGCGGAGTTTATTGAGAATGATTTTATCAGGCTGTATACGCCGGCAGGGTAAATATAAACCGGCTTCCCTTCCCCGGTTCGCTTTCAACGCGGATCGTGCCGGAGTTTTTCTCAACAAACTCCTTGCAAAGGATTAAACCAAGTCCGGTTCCCGATTCATTGGAGGTTCCCTTGGTATATACTTTGGCATCGATCCTGAATAATTTTTCGATATCATTCTGTTGAATCCCAACACCATTATCAGCAATGGTAAATTCATTTTTTTCTCCGGCCATCCGGGAAGAGAGGTGAATGATACCGCCCGGTTGTGTAAATTTGATAGCGTTGGAAATGAGGTTTCTCAAAACAGCAGAAACCATATTGCTGTCGGCCATCACGGTACATTCCGAAGAAACCGAACTGTTTATGAGGATATTTTTCTTGGTAGCCTCGCCGGAAAGAATGATCAGTGTTGATTTGATGATCTCACAGATATTTACGGCCTCCGGGTTGAACTGAATGCTGTTGGTTTGCGAACGGGCCCAGTCGAGCAGATTTCCAAGCAGGGTGTAGGCATTTATAGCTGAATCGTTGATATACCCGATATATTCGCTGATTTCGGTGATATCGAATTCAGCAATGTTTTCGCGGAGGAGATTGGAGAACCCGATCACTGCGTTGAACGGATTGCGGAGATCATGGGCAATAAGGGAGAAGAACTTATCTTTTGCCGCGTTTGCTTCCCTGAGTTTGGTTTCTGACTCCTGCAGCGCACTTTCTGCTCTTTTACGTTCCTCTATTTCAAGTTTAAGCTTTTTGTTGATGTTCTGGTATTCAGCGGTACGGATCTGGACCTTCTCCTCAAGTTCGCTGTTGATATCGCGTTCGCGGTCGAGGAAGCGCAGATACATGTTCAATGTCTGCACGATCTGCACATCATCGATGGGTTTTGTGAGATAATCGAGTCCACCGGCATTCAGCCCTTTTTCCATCAGATTTTTATTGGGGTCGAATGCGGTGATGAAAATAACGGGAATATGGGCTGTTTTCGGGCGCGAACGTACCAGCCTGGCGGTTTCAAAGCCATCCAGTTCCGGCATCTGAACATCCATCAGGCACAGGTCAACATGCTGATCGCTGATGATGCGCAGGGCTTCAAAACCTGAACTTGCCTCAACAACCTCCACAGGGAAGTTGTCGTTGATCAACTCGTGCAGCGAATAAAGATTGTTGGGGTTGTCATCAACAATCAGGATCGTGTGCTTGTCGTTTTTTTCCATGATGCTAGTTGAATTGAGCTGTTTCAGGTATGGTGACTGTAAATGTGCTTCCTTTGCCTTCCTCGCTTTCCACACGGATCGTTCCTGCGTTTTTTTCAACGAATTCCTTGCATAGAATCAATCCCAGGCCAGTTCCCTGTTCGCCTTCTGTACCATACGAAATCATGTTGCAATCAATGCAAAAAAGTTTTTTAAAATTTTCCGGGCTAATGCCGATTCCATTGTCTTTTACCGCAATTTCCACCACATTGCCGATGGCCCGGGCCGACAATGTGATTTTTCCACCGCTTCTCGTAAATTTTACGGCATTCAGCAACAAATTCCGGATGACGGTATTGATCATATTCTTATCGGCAAAAACCGTAATGTCGGGAGAAACGGTTGATTCCAGTAAGATGTTTTTATTTCCTGCTGAAGTTTTAACCAGGTCGATTACTTCGGTGGTAATGGTTTCAAGGAGGAACAAGGATGGTTCAAAATGGATCTTTCCGGTTTGGGTTTGCGACCATTCAAGCAGGTTCTGCAATAACCGAAAGGTGTTTTCAGCGGTTATTTTGATGTCTTTTATGAACGTTTTTTGTTCTTCCGGGGGGAAACTGTCATAATCCTCAAGTAACAGACTGCTCAGTCCGATGATCCCGTTAAAGGGATTCTTGAGGTCGTGTGCAATGATTGAAAAGAATTTATCCTTTGAGGCATTGGCGGCTTTCAGTTCATTTTGTGAAATGTATAAACTTTGCTCTGTTGCCTTTCTGTCTTCAATTTCTTCAATGAGTTTAAGGTTCAGTTCCCGGAGATGGAGGTTCATCATGAATTCATGCTTGATGAACCTCAGGTACATTTTCAAACGATAAACCAGTTGGTTGTCATCGATCGGCTTGGTGAGGTAATCATAGCCACCTGCTGCAATGCCTTTTTCAAGCAGTTTCTGCGTGGGATCATAAGCCGAGATGAAGATGATGGGAATACTGGATGTTTTTGGCCGGTTTTTAATAAGCCGGGCCGTCTCAAACCCGTCCATTCCCGGCATCATCACATCCATCAGAATCAGATCGATGGCACGCTCGTTCACGATATGCAAAACTTGTTCCCCCGAAGTGGCCTCTATCAGATTGGCGTCGAAGTGTGCCTCAATAAGGGTACGCAGGGTGAAAATATTGTGTTCGATGTCGTCTACAATTAAAATGTCAGGTTTGAACTTTGCTTCCATGGAAGGGTCAGATTATTTTCTTGAAAATTTTATTTGGTTTATCAAAGAACTGGAATCCAATTGGATATGAGGCCATGCTTTCGCTTTCGCCAAGTACCAGAAATCCATTCATGTCGAGGGAGCGGAAGAAGAGGTCAAGTACGGTGTTTTGCAATGTCTGATCGAAATAAATGAGAACATTACGGCAAAGTACCAGGTGAAACTCATTGAAAACACCTTTGTTCAGTAAACTGTGCTGAAAATAGAGGATTCTGTCCTTCAAATGGGGTTTAACCTGTGCACAGGAATCTTTTATATTGAAATAGTGAAGAAAATCGGTTGTTCCACCTGAAATCTTATAATTTTCGCGGCTTTTTTCAACCATGTCGATCGAATAGATGCCGTTCTGGGCTTCCTCCACCACATAGGGGTTAATATCGGAAGCATAGATCTGCGACTTATGCAGGATTCCGAGTTCGTCGAGCATGATGGCCAGTGTTACGGCCTCCTGTCCGGTTGAACAGCCCGCACTCCAGATTTTAATATGAGGGAAGGAGTCGAGATAAGTAAGCACTTTTTGGCGGATGGACAGGAAAGTAAGCGGATTTCTGAAAAACTCCGTCACATTGATAGAACATTCAAGAAACAGGTTTTCAAACAGGTCGCGGTCCTGGAGCACAAATTCTTCAAACCGTTTGAAAGAATAAATGTGGTTATCGGCCATTACCCGTGCGATGCGGCGGGTGGCGCTTTGAATATTGTAATGACGGTAATCGTAGCCATAATGTTCATTGAGCCCGTTGAAAAACCGCTTCAGTTCCGGCTCATCGATGCTAAGTGTTTCAGGTTCGATGATGCGTGAAAGGTAAGAGGATAATTCGGGCAGGGGAAATTTATAGTCGATCAACCCGGTTTTCCATGCATTCAGCACCAGGTCTTTGGCATCGCAATCCTGGGGATCTTCAATGAGGGTGGTGGCGCCATATTCTTTCAGCAACCCGAGTGACTTGTTGCCGTCATCGCCATAGCCGCAAAGCATGACGGCGATCAGGCCCTCTTTGTAAGTATGGGCAAGCGACTCGAAGGTTACCTGGATCGATGGCCGGGCGAAGTTCATTTTTGCTTCCCTGGAAAGCCGTATCTTTCCGTTTTCAACCGTCATATGGTGACCCGGCGGGGCAATATATACACAGTTTGGATTGACCGGAGTGCCGTTTACCATTGGAACGACCTTGAACCCGGTACTTCTTTCGAGAATCTCACCCAGGTAATTTGGTTCATTTTCAAGGATATGCTGCACAATAAATACACTGACCTCCCTGGGGGGCAATTTTGCCATGATCGACATGATCTTATCAAGACTGCCTGCTGAGCCACCCAGTACGATGGCCCTGATCTTCTTAGTTTCCCGGTATTCGAGCGAATGCTGCTGCATTACATGGCAGGGAATTCCAAGCCGGTAGAAATAGGAGCCGAGATACCGGTGAAACACGTTGATTTTTAACTTGATATTTGTATTCGCAGTGATAAATGACTTCACCGCTGTCATCACATCTGCCGGTAAAATCCGCGCATCAAAAAAAGTAAGTTCAATCTCTTTATGGCTGCCTGGTTTGAGCAATGAATAAAATTCATCCCGGTCGGTTTGCGACTGCATGTTTCCCTGCACCGAGATATGGTGTGATTTCCGGGTATCGATGGCATGAACATTCATCATCTTATTTTTTCTGGCACCAGGCTTCAACCAGCCCGATCAGCATATCATAATCAACAGGTTTGGCAAGATAATCGTCGGCACCGGCGGAAATACATTTCTCGCGGTCCTCCTTCAGCGCTTTTGCAGTGAGCGCGATTACGGGCAAATGTTTTAACTGGCTGTCCTCCCTGATCTTTTTAATGGCAGTATATCCATCCATCACCGGCATCATGATATCCATCAGCACCAGGTCGATCCCCTTCTCGCCAAGCAGGTTTAACGCGGCTTGTCCGTTCTGTGCATCGATTACTTTTGCACCATGTTCTTCCAGGGCAGTGCTCAGTACGAAAACATTTTTAATATCATCATCAACCACCAGGATGGTTTTTCCTGAAAGTCTCTTTATCCGGGCATTTAAATCATATGCCACGGCAGGTTCGTTTGGACTCCCTTTCTGTGTTTGATGCAGGAAAAGGGTCAGTTCGTCGAGCAGGCGGTTTTCAGAGTGTACGGTTTTAATGATGATGCGGTCGGTATATCGCTTCAGCTCTTTTTCTTCCTCCTGCGAGAGTTGTTTTCCGGTATAGACAATGATGGGCACTTTGATCTGACTTTCCCGGGCATATTTGCAGATATTCATTCCGCTGCCGGACCTCAATCCCAGGTCGATGATCACCGCGTCATAAATCCCTTTATTCAGTTCGGCGGTGGCGGCGGCTTCGGTATCCACTCCTTTGATCCGGATATCGGGGCTTGTAATCAGTGCCATCAGGGCTTCCCTGTGGTTTTCATCATCTTCGACGATCAACAGGTCTTTCGGATTTTTTTCACTGAAGTTGAGAATTCCCTGGATGGCATCCTGGATCTGCTCCTGGTCAACCGGCTTCTGAAGAAAATCGAGAGCCCCAAGCCTCATCAGCTCAGGGTTTTTTTCATGGCCGGAGATGATCTGCACCGGAATATGCCTTAAATCTTTCAAACTCTTCAGCCTGCGAAGGAAATCAACTCCGTTCATGTCGGGAAGGACCAGGTCTAGAATGACGCCGTTTACCTTGAATTCCTGCACGAGACGCAAACCCTGTTCGGCGGTGGAAGCATGCAGCACCTTCATTTTCATGTTGTGGATGACCATGGCCACAATGTCGGCAAAGGTATTGTCGTCTTCCACCATTAAAATAATTTTATCGCCGGGGCTGATCGTCTTACGATCGTCCTCAAACTTTGAAGCTGCGGCATATGTGGGTGTGATCGCTTCTGAAGGAACCGTTTTTTCTTTTCTTTTTGGTTTGGCATATTCGGCGTCTTCCCCTGCATGCGGGATAAGCACGGTGGGTAACAGCAGGGCAAAAACGCTCCCGCTGTCCAACTTGCTTTCCAAAACGATTTCACCCTGAAGCAGCGAAGTGAGCTTTTGAGAAATGGTAAGCCCCAGCCCAGTACCTCCATATTCCCTTGAAATAGAGCTGTCTACCTGCTGAAAGGCATCAAAGATCAGCTTGTGTTTTTCGGGGGCGATTCCGATTCCGGTATCCTGAACACTGATCCGGACGGGCCGCTCTTTGTTTCCACTCTCTTCTACCTTGATCGTGATTGTTCCGGCTTTGGTAAATTTCAGGGCATTGGAGAGGAAATTCCGCAGGATCTGTGATACTTTGTCCTTATCAGTGGTGAGTGAGGTGCTATAGGTATTGTCTACATTGAGCACAAGTCCTTTGTTTTTCGCGGTGGAGGCAAAGAAATGGCCGAGGTCGTTCAACAGGGATTCTGTAGAGAATTCGCTGATGGACAAGGTCGTTTTTCCTGCGTCGATCTTTGAGATATCCAGAATGTCATTGATAAGCCGGAGGAGTTCTTCTCCGGCGGAATGCACCACCCTTGCCCGTTTAATATCATCGTCGCTGAAATTTCCCCGTTCGTTCTTTTGCATCATTTTCGACAGCAGGATAATGGAGTTGAGCGGGGTGCGTAATTCATGCGACATGGTAGCCAGAAAATCACTTTTGTATTTGTTCGACATCTCCAGGTCTCCTGCCTTGATGTCGAGTTCTTCTTTTGCCTGCCTGAGTTTGTCGTTGCCATCGCGAAGCTCTTCTGTTTGCTGCATCAGCTGCTGCTGCTGTTCTTCAAGTTGTGCATTGGTTTGCTGAAGTTCTTCGGTTTGCTGCTGCAACTGCTGTTGCTGTTCTTCCAGCTGCGAATTACTTTGCTGGAGCTCTTCCGATTGCTGTTGTATCTGCTGCTGCTGTTCCTCCAAACGGGCATTGGCTTCCTGGACCTGGATGGTTTTTTCTTCGGCTTCACGCTGTGCAAGCCGGGAATTGGTGAGCAGTTCTTCTATTTTCATCCGCTGAATGGCTGAAAATATGCCAGATGCAATGATCTGGTTTGACTGGTCAAGATAATCGGTTTGTACCATGGAGAATGGCAGCAGGGTGGCCAGCTCCACAACGCCCATCAGGTTATCCTCGTATAGCAGGGGATACGTGTATGTGTTCACGGGGGGAGTGGACAATGTGCCTGTAGTGACGGGCGGTTCGTCTTTTGAGACGGTTCTGAGTAAGATCGGTTTCTTTTCAAATGCTACCTGGCCTACAACACCTTCACCATATTTATACACATTTGAAATCGTGTCACGTTCGGTAAATGCAAAAGAGTTGACCAGGTACAGTGATTTTTTTTCTTCATTATCGAGGTAGATTACCCCACGGCCGGCGTCAAGGTACCGGCTGATGCAGTTGATGGCCCGGGAGGTGATCTGTTCGAGGCTCAGATCGCCTGTAAGTTCAGCGCTGAGTTTGTTGAGACCGTCCTTCAGCCAGTTTTGTTCCTTGTTGTTTTTCTCACCAATTTCAAGGTTTTCACTCATGAGGTTGATTGACTGGGAAACAAGGTCGGTTTCTCCTTTTACGTCGAGGCGGCGGGCAAAATTGCCCCTGGAGATCTCTTCTGTTACCTTCTGTAAATCGGTAAGTGTTCTGGTCATTTTGGCCAGTGAATTCCCCAGCTGATCGGTTTCCGACTGGGGAGTGATCTTCACGGTAAAGTCGCCATTGGCGATGGACTCGGCATTTTTTGCCACTATACTCAGGGTCTCGTTGAGTATTTTTACCGATGAAAAAATACCCTTGGTTTCTGTTGGAAAGGTTCCGGAAAGGTCGCCTTCGGTAATTTTTTTGGTGATATCCCTGATATCCACAGGTTCACCACCTACCTGGGTATATACAAAGCGCAAAATGATCAGCACGAGCGCAATGCCAAACGCAAGGAAGATGGTGCCGAGAAGGTAGATGACGTATCCGTTATTTGTGATTTCGTTCCGTTGGGTGTTATATAAACCAGCGAGTTCCGATTTTTTTTGTTCATTATACCTGCTTATGGATGCATCTGCAAGTTTTGAGGCATCGTCGATGGAGAGGATGAGTTTTTCTGCATCCCCGGGGCCGGAGTATCGCGGATCGGCCGGGCCGGATGAGGTCTGTCCGTAATAGAGGAATAAATAGAACTGGTTGATTTTTCCTTCGAAATCAGTAAAGGCAAGCTTAATTTGACGGAGGTTTGCCAGATTGCTGATGCTGTCTTCTGATTCCAGCAAGGTGCTTATATGTTTAAACGATTCTTCAAATTTCTTATCTATTTTTCCTTTCAACTCTCTTTTTTCTTCGGGCAGCGGAATTTGTTTTAACAATGCCACCTGCGCATCGATCACCTCCTTGTTCCTGAGGAGGTCGGCTGAAAGTTCGTGCCCGTTCTGGTAACTGGAGAAATATCCGAAAATATTATCTTCGGTTGCAATTAATTTGATCCTTGCCAGTAACATTCCTCCCACAATCAGCACGATGAGCAAAGCCAGCAAACTATAAAGGATCGTTTTAATGGTTATTTTCATAATGGGCTGATTTAATAAATATAATTCTGACTGAAAATATTCAGCATAGCAGTGTGATCACTTAATCGTAAGTCGTTATGGTCGGTTTAACTTTGCTCAAATGAAAAGCCAAAGCCTCTTTGAGCGCATTTTCTATCAAACTTCAAAGATAGAAATTAAATTCAATTGTTATGGGTGTGGAGACAGTTTATACCAAAAACCGTTCAGAAAGAAACGGGAGAAATTTCGAGCTGCTCATCGCAAATTCCAAAAAAAGCATCCAAAACATCAAATTAACAAAAGAAAACATATTCATCATCATTATTATCTTAAATATCCCGCAAACCGACAGTGTATTGTTTTATGTAAAGTGTTCTCAACAACTGACAGCAATTCCGTTGAAATTACCACGAGAATATCCTGGAATTTCGCTCAAAATGGCACAACTGTTACTTTCTGAAGTGCAAAACAATCTATGGTGTACACTTGCCCGTTTTTATGAAACCAGTAATCCGGACAGTGCAATCCATTATAATAAGCTGGTAATTTGCAACAGTCTGGTGCTTGGAAATCCGACACTAATTGCCGATGCTTACATTCGATCAGCCCGATTGGAAACAGGTAAACAACCGGCTAAAATTATCCTGTGCTACCTTGACTCAGCTCTCCGGTTTGCCAATAAAACCATGGACTTTAAGAAATTAACCGAAGCCCACCGGCTGATAGCAGATGTTTTTATCAAATCAGAAGATCCTGAAAGTGCGATCAGACACCTTCGATTGTCGTCAGAATTTGCTGACAGCACACGTATCCGGGAAAATTCTCATGAGTTGCTGGCCGACAAAATCCGTTTGATCACACACCGTTCCGAAGAAGAATTAAACCTGCTCCGGACGGCACAAAGGCAATCAGGTTTACGCATTCAATCACAGTACCTGCTCATTGGCGGATTATCATTGCTTGTCCTGACCATTGTGGCAGCGTTGTTTTTCGTTTTTTTGCAGAAGAAAAAACTCGAACGTGCCAACAAAATTTTGGTATCCAAAACCGTTGAACTGATTAACTGTGAAAACAGGAAGCCGATGGCATGCAATAAAAACGCAGAGAACTTGCAGAGTCTTCAGCTGCAAATGGATCTGGAGCAACTGATGAACGTGGAAGCGCTTTATAAACAACCTGATCTTACCTTGTCAGAATTAGCTGTCCGCCTGAAAACAAACACATCATATCTGTCGCATTGCATCAACCTGCACATGAAATGCAATTTCAGCGATTACATCAACCAACTGCGTGTAAAAGAAGCATGCCGAATGATCTCGCAAATGCCGGCTGCCAGGTTGTCTATTGACCAGGTCGCTTCAAAGGTCGGTTTCAATTCCAAATCGGCATTTTACACCGCCTTTAAAAAATTCACCGGCGTTACTCCCGCCTGCTTTCAAAAAACGTGGCTAAAT
>CAZVNF010000021.1:27659-33362 GCA_964628215.1 uncultured Draconibacterium sp. | reverse complement strand
CTCTATTCGGCCATGGAAGATTACAAGATCGACATCATGCTCGAAACCGGTCCGAATGCCCGGAGCATCCAGATCAAGCTCAATCCGTTCACTCTTGTTGGCGCTACCACGCGTTCGGGACTGCTTACCGCCCCATTGAGGTCGAGGTTCGGGATCAACTCCCGGCTGAATTACTACCGGGCTGAAACACTTGATAAAATTATTCATCGCTCGGCTGAAATCCTCAACGTACCCATCGACAAGACTGCAGCGGCCGAAATAGCGCGGAGAAGTCGCGGCACACCCCGCATCGCCAACCTGTTGCTGAGGAGAGTGCGTGATTTTGCACAGATCAAAGGCGACGGGAACATTGATATTGCAATAAGCCAGTATGCACTGGGAGCGCTGAATGTAGATAAAAACGGCCTCGACGAAATGGACAATAAGATACTGGTTACCATCATAGACAAATTCAAGGGTGGACCGGTTGGCCTGGGTACGATTGCGACGGCCGTTTCTGAGGATTCCGGCACCATTGAAGAGGTTTACGAACCGTTCCTCATCCAGGAGGGGTACCTGATGCGAACCCCGCGCGGCCGGGAAGTAACGGAACTGGCATACCGCCATCTGGGAAAAATCAAGGCAGGGGAGCACCCCAGGCTGTTTGATTGATGCTTACGGGCCATGAACGACCGGGAATCAATGATCAAAACAGAGGCTCTGCGACTGGGGTTCTCTTTTTGCGGCATCGCACAGAATAATTCCCTTGAGCATCTGCGTCCGTTTTATACCGGGTTTATCGGCCGGAATGGCCATGCCGGTATGAAATACCTCGAATCATATTTTGAAAAGAGGATGCACCCCGAACTGGTGCTGAGTGGAACCAAATCGGTGATTGCCCTCCTGATGAATTATTTTCCGCCGGAAATCATCCCGGAAAAAGATAATTTCATTATTGCCAAATATGCCTACGGGGCCGACTATCACCACCTGATGCGCGAAAGGCTCAACGCGCTGATCCATTTTATGCAACTTTCAGCAGGACCTGTTCAGGCCAGGGCCTTTGTAGATTCAGGACCGGTTCTTGAAAAAGAATGGGCCCGGCAATGCGGGGTTGGCTGGCAGGGTAAAAACACGCTGATCATCAATAAATCAGCAGGCTCTTTTTTTTTCATAGGCATCATCCTCACCGATCTCGAACTTGATCCTGATCCGCCGGAAACCGATCATTGCGGTACCTGTAGCAACTGCATCACAGCCTGCCCCACAGGAGCGCTGGATACGCCCTATCAGCTCGATATTCCCAAATGTATTTCCTACATTACCATTGAAAGCAGGGACGATATTCCAATTGAGATGAAGCGCAAACTGAACGACCGGATCTATGGGTGCGACATTTGCCAGGATGTGTGCCCTTACAACCGGTTTTCCGCTCCGCATCAGGTTCCTGAGTTTTTACCTTCGGAAACCCTGCTGAAATTTCGTAAACATGATTGGATTGGCCTCACCGGACCGGATTTTGACCGTATTTTCGCGGATTCGCCCGTTAAACGGGTGGGTTACCCGCGGTTTAAACGTGGTTTCCCCACGTGAACGATTCCACGTCAAACCCCGCCAACCCCAAAACCCGGTCGACCACGGTCATCGCCAAATCGTTGATGGTGGAGGGTTTGCTGTAAAATGAAGGGGAAGCAGGGCAGATAACAGCCCCTGCTTCAGCCAGCAGTTTCATGTTGTTGAGATGGATCAGGTTGAAGGGTGCTTCACGAGGTACCAGGATGAGCGTTTTCCGTTCTTTCAGCATTACATCCGCTGCCCGGGTCAGCAGGTCGGAAGAAACGCCCGAGGCAATCCGGCCAAGAGTCCCCATGGTACAGGGGCAAATGATCATGGCATTATAACCTGCAGATCCGGAGGCCATTGGCGCAAAAAAGTTATCGGATTTGTAAAAATGGATCCTGCCCTGATCCCCGGCAATTCCCGGAGGGTCTTCGCCAAGTTCAAATTTCCAGACTGCCTTCGCATTTTCAGAAAAGATGACCCCACAGGCTTCTATCTGGTCCTGCAGTGAATTCAGGCGTTCCAGTAATAATTTTCCATACAGGGCGCCACTGGCGCCGGTAATCCCGACAATAAGTTTATGCCTGGCCATTTAGTAATCCCTGGGTTTAAAATACCAGCTCAATGCGAGCGAAAGCACATTGTTGTACTGGCCTGTTTCGAATAAAATTTTTCGTGATCCCTCTGTTACATCTGTCCGGGTCGACATAAGAGAATAGTTAAACCGGAAACACGCTTTAAGATGATCAGTTAAAAAGCAGGAAACACCTGCGATCCCGCATAAATTAACAGTACGGTAATCTACGGTGATTTCCGCCGATGCATCCAGTCCGTTTACCTCTTCATAATATCCGAGCAGAACATCAACAGCCGGTCCTGCCTCCACCTGCACTCTTTTCGCAAAGGTAAACTGGTACAGTAACGGAATTTCAAGATAGTGCAGGCGCGTGAGATAGGTAGTGCCGGTATTGTAAACGCTGTCTGCATTTTGCCTCATCCCTTTCTGAATATATTCCATCTCCAGCATGAAGGAGGAGCGGGGCGACAACCTCAAACTGACAAATCCCCCGGCAAGGTAACCTATCTTGTTGTATCCCACCCAGGTATCCCCGTCAATCTGGCTGATAAGCCCTCCGGCAAGAATTCCGCCGTTGAAGCGCTGGGCAAAGCCGGCAAGAGACATCCCCATCATCAGCAGCAATACAATTTTTTTCATCTGCAAATTTTCTATAAAAGTATGAAATCTTCCCCGTTAAAAATATTCTACCTTTACAATTCATTTCAACTCACCATGGAACACCGAGACATCACCATCCTGCTGGCTGACGACGAACCTGATATCCTTGAATTCCTGGGATATAACCTGGAAAAAGAAGGATACCGTGTAATTAAAGCCAAAAATGGAGAGAAGGCCGTTAAGCTGGCCAGGGAACACAAACCCCAGCTGGTGATTCTTGATGTGATGATGCCGGTAATGGATGGGATGGAGGCCTGCGCTGAAATAAGGAAGATCCCTGAACTGGCGGGAACCCTGGTTGCGTTTTTAACTGCAAGGGGCGAGGATTTTTCCCAGATTGCGGGGTTTGAAGCAGGGGCGGATGACTATATTGCAAAACCCATCAAGCCCAAGGTGTTCATCAGCCGCATCCAGGCCCTGTTAAGAAGGTACAAGGAGGTGCCCGAGGATAGCAACATCATTACAATGAAGGGGTTTACCATCGATAAGAACCGCTACCTGGTGCTGAAGGACGATGAGGAAATCACGCTGGCGCGCAAAGAGTTTGAACTTCTCCAGTTTCTTGTATCCCGTCCCGATAAAGTGGTGACACGGGAAGAGATTTTCACCAATGTTTGGGGAGAAAATGTGGTCGTGGGCGATCGTACCATCGATGTCCACATCCGCAGGATCCGCGAAAAGGTGGGCATCGACAGCATTAAAACCATCAAAAGTGTGGGTTATAAATTTGATGAGGGATGAAGTTACATGAGCCCGGAAATCTAGCCACGCTCAACGCTGGGATTATTACAGGCGCCTATGCGGTCCTGTTCCTACTGTCGGTTGGAATCATTTTTGAAGATGCCTTTTCTCATTTTTATACATTCCTGGCGCTGGTGATCACTTCTGCCGTGATTTTTACCATCGCTTATGCGATATTTCTTTATACCCTCGAAAAATTCATTTACAGCAAGATTCGTTTAATTTACAAGTCAATACACTCGGTCAAGATTGGTAAACGGGATCCTGGCACACTTCACCGGGCGAGCAATATCATAGACCATGTACAGCAGGAGGTCGACAACTGGGAGTTGGAAAAACAACTTGAGATTGAACAGCTCAAACGCCTGGAACAATATCGGCGCGATTTCATCGGAAATGTGTCGCACGAACTTAAAACCCCGCTTTTTAATATCCAGGGCTATGTTTCAACGCTGCTCGACGGCGGGCTGGAAGATCCTTCCGTGAACAGGGAGTATTTGAAGCGCACGGAGAAGAGTATCGAAAGGCTGGTGAAAATCCTGGAAGACCTGGATGAGATCTCGCAGCTTGAATCGGGGCAGTTGAAATTGAAAATCACCCGGTTCGATATTTTCGCCCTGACGAGGGAGGTGACAGAACTTCTGGAAATGAAGGCCCGCAAGCATGAAACCCTGCTTACCCTGAATGACCCCGGGAAGCAAATGCTCGTGGAGGGTGACAAGGACAAGATCAGGCAGGTTCTTACCAACATTATCGACAATTCCATCCGGTATGGCAACCGTGAAAGCGGAAAGACCAAAATCACCTTTTTTGATATGGGTGAAAATGTGCTTGTGGAAATTACCGACAACGGAATAGGAATAGATCCGGCCGACCTGGCCCGGGTATTCGAACGGTTTTACCGGACTGACCGGGGAAGGATCGCGACAAAGAAAGGGAAAGGACTGGGGCTTGCCATTGTCAAACATATTGTGGAAGCTCATCAGCAAACAATCAATGTGCGCAGTGCGGTAGGGGTAGGTACAACTTTTGGATTTACTTTAAAGAAAGTCTGAGAAAAACAGTCCTGTCAGGTAGTTCGTTCTGTAGTGAACATCACCAGTTGTTCCAGTGATTTACGGTATTTGTTGTCAGGAAATTCGCTGAGAATGTCCAGTGATTGTTTCCGGTATTCAAGCATTTTTTCATTGGCATAGGCAATTCCACCACGTGCCACCACCTTTTCAATCAGTTTGGAAACCTTTGCCGCATCATCGTGATGGTTTTTCACCGTGTTGATAATCCATCGTTTTTCCATAAAATCGGAATGATTTAACAGGTAAATGAGCGGGAGGGTCATTTTCTGGTCACGGATGTCGGTTCCATTTGGCTTGCCGGTTGCATTGTTGTATTCATAATCGAACAGGTCGTCTTTTATCTGGAATGCGATCCCTACATGTTCCCCAAAGTTCCACAACGCCTGTATCTGTTCTTTTGAAACATGTACGGAAGATGCTCCGCAGGCACAGCAGGATGCAATGAGGGTGGCTGTTTTTTTCCGGATGATGTCAAAATAAATGTCCTCACGGATATCCATTTTTCGTGCCTTTTCCATTTGAAGCAATTCTCCTTCACTCATCTCCCGTACCGCATTGGACACGATTTTCAGGAGTTCGAATTCATCCTGTTCCAGTGCCAGCAGTAATCCACGCGATAAAAGGTAATCCCCCACCAGCACGGCAATTTTGTTTTTCCACAGGGCATTGAGGGAGAAAAAACCGCGGCGGAGGTTTGAGTCGTCCACCACATCATCGTGAACAAGCGTGGCCGTGTGTAAAAGTTCAATGAGTGATGCCGCCCTGAAGGTGCTTTCATTCACCGTACCGCAAAGTCCGGCCGAAAGGAACACGAACATCGGGCGCATCTGCTTTCCTTTACGCTTGATAATATAGCGGGTAATGGTATCGAGCAGCGGTACGGTACTCTTCATCGAAGCCCTGAACTTTCCTTCAAATGCTTCGATGTGGTCAGAAATGGGCGCTTTTATCTCGTTCAGCGATATCAACCGGGTTGTGTGATTAAGTGTGTAAAAGTAATCAAAAAAAAATTCAGGTCGTCTCAGGGTAAACACAAATTCATGTGTATTATCCCCGGAAACACAAATCAATCACACCTAAACCACTTAAACTATGAAAACATCAAACCTG
>CAZVNF010000021.1:0-27559 GCA_964628215.1 uncultured Draconibacterium sp. | reverse complement strand
GGAAACACAAATCAATCACACCTAAACCACTTAAACTATGAAAACATCAAACCTGATCCGCCTCACTTTCATGTCGCTTGCCGTCTTCGGGCTGTCGCTGACCGGATGCCAGAAAGACAAAACCGTTGAACCTTCCACTGATTCCTCTTCGCTGCAGCAACTTTCCAACGATGAAGTAGCATTTGAATCTGCCACTGATGAGTCGATGAACGATGTGAACAATGTGCTCTCCACCGGCAATCTGAAATCAACCTATCAGTTTCCCTGTAATGCGACCATTGACTCAACCCCGGTGTCAAATGACACCATCACCATCTACATCACCTATAACGGGTTGAATTGCAGTGGAACCCGTTTCCGCACCGGACAGGTTGAAATCAAAAAACATGTCGACATGCATTGGTACCAGCAGGGGGCAACAGTAAAAATAAAGCATATTAATTTCACCATTACGAAAGTATCGAACCAGAAATCAATCACCATCAACAGTGTTAAAACCCATAAAAATGTAAGCGGGGGAGTAATCTGGTTACTTGGAAACGGCATCAACGCTGTGGTTTACAGAACATGGGGGCATGCAAGTGTTACTTTCAGCAGTGATACTACAACCAAAACCTGGAATGTGGCCCGTCAGAAAACATTTACCGGAACTCCTCCCGACAACCTCATTATGACTACGGATGGATTTGGGTCAGCCGGAGGGTTCGACAATCTGGTTGTGTGGGGAATAAACCGCCAGGGTGAAAATTTTTATACCCAGATCATTCAGCCCGTGGTTCATCGCCAGGTTTGCGGTTGGGACCCGTGTTCAGGGGTGAAAAAACATGCTATTCCCGGTGATTCAAAAAGTGCAACCCTTACTTTCGGCTACAATAGCAATAACCAGCCGGTCACAGGCAATGAATGTCCGGTTAAATTCAAGGTCGACTGGCAGCACAACAACAATTCGGGTACGGTGTACCTGTGGTTGTAATTTGAATTATTTAAACCACTCAGGCACTGAAGGTCCACTAAGAAACACTAAGGTATAAAGTGAAATATTCATTTTACTTCTTAGTGTTTCCTGGTGTTCTCTGTGTCTTAAGTGGTTAAAAAATAAAGTAAATTTGTGAAATTTATTGCCATGAATAAAATATTGTATTTGTTCGTGCTTGTATTACTTTTCGCCGGTAATCATTGTAAGGCTCAGTCTATTACAGCAGGGTCTGTGTCCGTTAAGGATACCTATTTCGATGTGGTTCCTGATTCATCCTTCGAAGCGTTGGCTGTTCACCTGACGCCGTATCCGGGCGGACAAATGAAAATTGACATTGATCAGGACGGCGTGGCTGATTTTAACCTGAGTTCCGGTGCCGGAGGGGGGTTAGGAGGAGGAGGAGGGTCCTGTACCATTGTTCCGTTGGGCAGTTATGCCACAGTGGCATCACGTATTGACACCTCCCAGGGATGCTGTCCTGCGCAATATGTGGCACTGCTTGCCGATACCATTGATTTCGGAGATACGATCCCCGGAACACGCACGTATAACTCCGGAGCGAGTTATCTGTGGTCAACCACCTATGGGATGGCCACGGGCCCTATTATACATGACTGGACCAATATCGGCGAACATTTCATCGGGGTTAAGCTCACTTATCCGAGGGACACACTTTATGGATGGATCAGGGTTGAAGCAACCGGCAGCGTTTCGAGCTTCACAATTACGATCAAAGATTTTGCCTGCAACAAAAATCCCCATCTTGGAATCAAACGAATTGAGGAACCTCTGAAGCCATGGATGTATCCCAACCCTTTCGCAAATGATTTAAAGGTGGAATGTTTGAATTGCGGACAGGCTGAAATATCAATATACGATGTGACCAGCAGGAAAATATTCCAACAGGGATTTACAAACGTTGTGACCCTGCGTTTGCCTCAACTTACTGCAGGGATTTACCTTTACGAAATAAGAAGCGAAAACAAATTGATTAAAACAGGCAAGGTGGTGAAAGAATAAGGTAAACCAGCTTCCGATCAATCAAAGCAACCGATATACCTCGAAATCACCATCCGCTGGATCTCAGAAGTGCCTTCACCAATTTGCAACAAACGCTGGTCGCGGTAAAAGCGTTCAATGTCATAATCCTTCATCAGGCCATATCCTCCGT
This sequence comes from uncultured Draconibacterium sp., assembly GCA_964628215.1. Classification (GTDB taxonomy): domain Bacteria; phylum Bacteroidota; class Bacteroidia; order Bacteroidales; family FEN-979; genus CAIVAT01. The sequence continues at coordinate 25,412 of CAZVNF010000021.1, read as the reverse complement.
GCAGCTGAACTGCTTCATCGGCAACTTCCCTTGCAATCTCAGAACAATACAACTTTGCCATCGCGGCCTCCTTGGCATATGGCAGATCGTTCGATTTAAGCCAGGCACCTTTGTATAAAAGATTCCGTGCCAGTTCGATCTTGGTGGCCATGTCGGCCAGTTTGAATGCATTTATCTGGAACTGGGCAATGGGCTTGCCGAACTGTTTCCTGCTTTTCGCATAGGTCATCGCCAGTTCAAAGGCTCCCTGTGCGAGCCCAAGCCCCATGGCGCCGATCGCAAGCCGGCCGCTGTCGAGGGTGCTGAGCATGATGTGCGACCCTTCCCCGCGTTTCCCGAGGATATTGGATGCCGGTACTTTGCATTCGTCAAAAAACAACTGTGCTGTATCTGATGCCCGCCACATCATTTTGCCATGCATGGGAACCCGCTTGAATCCGGGTGTGTCGGCATCAACCAGGATGGTTGAAAATTCTTTCTGCCCGCTGGCTTCACCCGAAACTACCTGGACGGTAGCCCCTTTGTTGATGGATGACGCTCCGTTGGTAATAAAAATCTTTGATCCGTTGATGATCCAGTGGTCGTCTTCAAGACGGGCCGTGGTCTTTGTGGCACGAGAGTCGCTCCCGGCATCCGGTTCGGTTAAGCCAAAAGCCCAAAGCGCTTCGCCGGTTGAAAGCATCGGGAGGTATTTCTGCTTTTGTTCCTCGGACCCGTAGTTCATTATGGGGCCGATTCCCAGCGAGATATGGGCTGCCAGGGTAGCTGCCTGCGAACTGTCAATACGCGCAAGCTCTTCCACGGCAATCACATAGGCCAGGGTGTCCATGTCAATCCCGCCGTATTCAGCAGGGGTCCGGAGTCCGAAAAAACCAAGTTCGCCCATTCTTTTGGTGAGTGGAATCGAAAATTCAGCTTTTTCATCTAGTTCATGTGCAACCGGCTTGATCTCGCGCTCTGCAAAATCCCTCACGGTCTTGCGAATCATATTGTGTTCTTCAGTCAGGTACATTATTTTGCTTTTTAGGGTTAATTTTTACTTCAACATTCGTTGATCCATATTCAATATTCGTTATTCATAGAAGAGACCATCAGCCATCTGAAGGGCCTCCTCCATTGCCTCCTGGTGAATCTTCAGCGGTATTTTTTTCCTTGCCGCAAACCCGACCAGGTTTTCAGTTCTGAGATTTCCAAGCAACTCTTTCCCGGCCATCGGACAGCCCCCCAGGCCGTTGATCACCCCGTCGAAACGGCGGCAGCCCGCGTTGTATGCAGCATTTACTTTTTCAAACCATCCGTGGTTCGCGGTATGCAGGTGCAATCCAAACTCGATTCCCGGAAACTGTGGGATCAGGATGGAATAAACTTCCTGGATCAACGCTGCCTCAATCTCCATGGATACATTTGACAATGCAATAATTGTTGCCCCTGCCTTGGATAACTTGTCAACCCATTCAACCAGGAGGTCGGTATTCCAGTTGTCCCCGTAAGGATTCCCGAAGGCCATGGAAATGTAAATTACCGCCTGTTTCCTGTTTTGCCGGCAAAGGCGGGTTACCTTTTCAGCAGTTTCCAGTGATTGTTCCACAGTTGAGTTGACATTCAGTTTCAGGAACGTCGGTGAAAAGGAAAAAGGGTAGGAAATGTGGGTGAGTTCGTCAACCGTAGCAAGCATTTCCGCGCCACGTGCATTTACGGCCAGGAACATCCGGTTTGTGGATATCCCGGAAAGGTCAAGTTTTTTTAAAACCTCCAGCGAATCTGCCATTTGCGGAATCATCCGGGGTGAAACAATGCTGCCGATCTCAACGGTATCAAATCCAACCTTCAGGAGATGGTTGATATAACGAACCTTCTCCCCGGCAGGAATGATACGTGAAAAACCCTGCATACCTTCGCGCGGCGACTCAATAATCTTTATCATCCTTTCCCTGTCAGTGATTTAGGAATCCTGCCGTTCTTGATCGCTTCGGACCGGAGGCGCCTGCCAGTAATTCTTTCCACCATACTCCCGATTTCGAGCACTTTGTCAACATCCAGCTGGGTATCGATGCCCATTTCGTCCATCATCACCACCATGTCTTCCGTTGATACCAGCCCCACCAGGTTCGGGTCCTTGTAATAATAACTTCCTGTGCCTGCTACCGGCACACCGCTGACGAAATTCGCCGGCTGTCCGCCAATACCGCCCATGGTCGATTCGTAATTTACCATTCCCGCCTGCAGCGCTGCCAGAACATTGGCAAGTCCCCATCCACGGGTGGTATGAAAGTGTACGATCTGCTTTTCAACCCTTACGCCCGAATCGAGCAGCATCGAGTAGTAACGGTAAACCCGGTCGGGAGAGGCTGAACCATCGTGGTCGGCATGTTCCACATCATTTACACCAATATCGAGCCATCGTTTGGTGAATTCAATGGCCTTTTCCATCTTCGTCGGCCCTTCTATGGGGCAGCCCCAGATTGTACTCACGGTGCCGTTTACCTTCAGCCCTGCTTCCCTGGCCATTGGAATGTACTTTTCGGCCATCTTCCAGTAATCGTCCAAACTCAGGCCGGAGTTTTTCCGGTGATGCGACTCACTGGTCGATACCATCAGCAGGATCCTGTCGGGACCCCAGCCCTCTTTTCTTGCCTGGATGGCGCGTTCGATCGCTTTCTCACGGATGGTGATGGCGGTTACGGAAACTTTGTCAATAAAGGGAGCCACCAATTTGCTGGTCCGGATTCGTTTCAATACCTCATCGGCATCTTTGAATTGCGGCATTCCTGCCGGGTTGCCGAGGTTGGTAAGTTCAATGTGCCTGAAACCTGCCAGGATCAGTTGTTCTGCCAGCCAAACCTTGGCATCGGTAGGGATGAAGATCTCTTCATGCTGAAACCCGTCTCTGACGGTGATGTCGCCTATGGTAACTTTTTTGGGATAATTCATGATTTTAGTGTTTAATTTTCGAACTCTATCAATGCCGTGCTGCTCTCCACACGGTCGTTTACCGCAACGTTAATTGTTTTTACCACTGCGTCGCGGGGTGAAACAATCTGGTTTTCCATCTTCATGGCTTCTATGATCATCAGGGTAGTTCCTTTCTTAACACTGTCGCCTTCATTTACCTGGATACGGATTACTTTGCCGGGCATAGGCGAGGTTACATGGTTGCTGTCATGTCCATGACTGTCGAATCCGGAGGCAAAAACCGATTCGGCAAGGATGTCATGCCGCTTCAACCGGAAGATATGTCCGCCGGTGCTCACAAATGCGTTATTTTCACCATCCTCTGAAATCCAGGCAAAATAATTGTGATGGTCGATGGTAAAGTCGATCCGGTTTGGCGAAAATGCAATGGGGGATGCCTGGTACTGGATTCCCTGCATTTCAAAAACAGATTGGTTTGGAGAATAGTGCGGAACCTTCACAGTGATTTCTGCCTCTTCAAACTGCATCCGGATGCTCATCTGGTTGCGCCAGTACCCGATGGTTTCCCACAAGTTGGGCTTGTCGCAGCATCCCGGATCGGCTTTCAAATTGCGTTTCAGGGTGAACATCAGATACCCGATGACGGGAACATGCGCAGGAATTTCATTTTTGTCATTCAGTATTTCACTGGTAAGCGCCAGTGTGTGCTCGTCACAGAATTTAGTGGAGATCGTGTTGGAAAGAAAGGCCTCGCTCTGCAGCAACTTTACCAGGTAGGTAATATTTGTGCGAATACCCTGGATAATATAATCGTTCAGGGCGAGCAGCATCGAGCGGGTGGCTTCATTGCGGTCTTTGCCCCACACTACCAGCTTGCAGATCATCGGATCGAAGGAACTTTTTATTTCTGTACGGGCAGTAATGCCGGTATCGATGCGGATTCCAGGGATATCCGGTTCTTTGTAGAAGGTCATTTTCCCCGGCGATGGCTGAAAGTTGTTGGCCGGGTCTTCGGCATAGATACGACATTCAATGGCGTGGCCATGCTGGTGAATGTTGCCAGGCTGAAGCCTGAGCGGGAGCCCGGCGGCTATGAAAATTTGTTCCTCAACCAGGTCAACTCCGGTAACCATTTCTGTTACAGGATGTTCTACCTGGATACGGGTGTTCATCTCCAGGAAGTAATAGTTCAGATCCTTGTCAACCAGAAATTCAATGGTGCCGGCATTGTTGTAGCCGATGGCTTTCCCGATGGTGACGGCTGCCGCCCCCATTTTTTCACGCACCTCAGGCGTAAGTGTCGGAGAGGGAGACTCTTCGATGATTTTCTGATACCTCCGCTGAATGGAACATTCCCGTTCAAACAGGTGAATGACATTCCCGAAGTTGTCTCCCAGTATCTGCACTTCGATATGACGGGGTTCTTCAATAAATTTTTCGATATACACCGTTTCATCTCCGAAGTAGGCTTTTGCCTGCCGGCTGGTTGCTTCAATGGCTTCCGCAAGTTCTTTCTCTTCGTAAACTATGCGCATTCCTTTGCCACCGCCACCGGCTGCCGCCTTCAGCAATACCGGAAATCCGATTTTGTGCGCCGTCATTTCCAACTCTTCATGGGTGCCTGTCACCCCTTCCGTCATGGGAATGTTGATCTTTTTCACGAAGCTGCGGGCTTCAATTTTGTTCCCCATGATCCGCATGACTTCGGCACGTGGACCGATGAAGATGATTCCTGCTTCGGTACAGGCTTCCACAAACAACGGATTTTCGGCCAGGAAACCATAACCCGGGTGAATGGCGTCACAAGAGGTTTGCCTGGCCACTTCCATGATCTTCGGAATATTCAGGTAGGTTTCGCTGAGTTCAACTTCGCCGATACACCAGGCTTCATCAGCCAGGGTCACATGCAGCGAGTCGGCATCTACCTGCGAATATACTGCCACAGTTTTTATCCCCAGTTTCCTGGCGGTTTTTATCACTCTTACGGCAATTTCACCGCGGTTTGCGATGAGTATTTTATGGATCATATTCATGTTATTTAACCCAGTTCGGTTTGCGTTTTTCAAGAAAGGCATTCATGCCCTCCTGTCCCTCGTCTGAAGCCCTGATTTCGGCGATCATCCGGGCAGTATAATCATAAGCTTCCATGAGGGTAAGGTTGTTGGCCACTTCATGGATCAGGGTTTTGCACTGGCTCATGGCTTTTGGACCGCTGGTGCGCAGCAGGCCGGTTAACTCTGCCAGCGTTTCATCAAGAAGTTCGGCCGGAACCGATTTGTTCACGAGTTTGAAGTGTTCGGCCTCTTTCCCTTTGATTCTTCTGCCGGTGAGCATCAGTTCCTTGGCGCCGTACTCCCCAACACGCTTGATCACGTAAGGCGATATACAGGCAGGTACGATTCCGATCTTTACTTCACTAAGCGAAAAGGTGGCATCGTGGGTGCAGTAGGCCAGGTCGCAGGCTGAAAGAAGCCCGTTGGCCCCGCCAAGTGCCACACCATGCACCACAGCTATGGTGGGTTTCGGGCAGTTGTACAGGGTCAGGAAACATTTTGAAAGCAACAGGCTTTCGGTATAGTTCTGCTCATAGCTGTTTTGCGAAACGGCTTTCATCCAGTTAAGGTCTACCCCGGCACAGAAGGATTTTCCTTTCCCGCGAAGGATCACGCACAGCATTTGCGGATCGATGTTCTCAATGCACTCCGTTAGCTCGCGAAGCATGGTTTCATCAAAGGCGTTGTGGAGGTCGGGACGGTTCAGCCAGATGGTGAGGACGCCGTTGTCGGAGGTAAGTTCGATGGTTTGGTATGGGGTCATTGGGTTAGATTTTACATTCTGAAAATTCCATATTGTGTTTTCTCATATTTCTTGTTCTGTGAAATGGCAATGGCCAGCCCCAGTATTTTCCTTGTATCAGCCGGGTCGATGATGCCGTCGTCCCAAAGGCGTGCGGTACTGAAATAGGCCGAACCTTCCTCTTCGTATTTCTTAAGCGTGGTTTGCAGCATCTTTTCGCGATCCTCCGGCGACAATGATTTTCCCGCAGCCTTCAGCTGGTCCTCCTTTACGGTGATCAGCACATTGGCCGCCTGTTCGCCACCCATCACGGAGATTTTCGAGTTGGGATACATGAACAAAAAGCGTGGTTCATAGGCCCTTCCTGCCATGGCATAATTTCCTGCTCCGAATGATCCGCCAAAGACGACCGTGAACTTTGGAACGTTGGCATTGGCTACCGCATGCACAAATTTCGCCCCGTCGCGGGCAATGCCGGCACGTTCATATTGCTTTCCGACGATAAAACCGGTAATGTTCTGTAAAAAGAGGATCGGGATGTTCCGCGAGGTGCAAAGTTCCACAAAGTGTGCGCCTTTCAGGGCGGTTTCTCCGAAAAGCACGCCATTGTTGGCCAGGATGCCAACCGGGTAGCCCATAATGCGTGCAAAACCGGTGGTAAGGGTGGGGGCGTAACGCTCCTTGAACTCATGGAAAAGACTGCCGTCAACAATCCGCGCGATGACTTCCTTCGAGTCGACCGGTTTTTTCAGATCAACCGGCAGGATCCCGTACAATTCCTGCGGATCATAGGCTGGTTCTTCAATGGGATGGGTATCAAGCGGCTGGTATTCATGCCGTTGTATGGATTCAAAGATGTTCCGGCAAATCTGGATGGCATGGATGTCGTTTTCAGCCAGGTGATCGGCCACTCCCGAGATCATGGTGTGTACCTCAGCTCCTCCAAGCTCTTCAGCCGACACCTCCTCCCCGGTAGCCGCCTTTACCAGCGGAGGGCCGCCGATGAAAATGGTTCCCTGGTTGCGGACAATGATTGTTTCATCGCTCATTGCCGGAACATAGGCACCCCCAGCAGTGCATGATCCCATAACCACCGATATTTGAGGAATTCCCTGCGCGGAGAGCCGTGCCTGGTTGAAAAAAAACCGTCCGAAATCGTATTTGTCGGGAAAAACGTTGGCCTGCTCCGGTAAAAACACACCGCCTGAATCAACAAGATACACACAGGGCAGCCTGTTTTCCATGGCAATCTCCTGCGCCCTGACGTGCTTTTTAATGGTTTCCTTAACGTAGGTGCCCCCCTTTACGGTAGCATCATTGGCAACAATCATCACCTCTTTGCCGTGGATCACGCCGATCCCGGTGATAATCCCCGCCGATGGGAAACCGTTGTCGTAAAGTCCGAATGCAGCCAGTGCGGATAATTCAATAAACGGGGTGTTCCGGTCAACCAGCAGGTCGATCCGTTCCCGCGCCAGGAGTTTCCCCCGCTCTTTATGCCTGGCAACCACTTGTTCCGGCCCGCCTTGCCTGATTGTGGCCAGGTTCTCTTTGTACCGCCCGAGCAGTTTCAGGAATTCTTCCCGGTTATTCTGATATTCCGGGCTGCCGGTGTTGACTTTACTTTCTATCCGAAACATGATTTCTGTTTGAAATACAATAAGTTATTAAATAATTATCTGGCTGAATCAATGGGTACTTATCGCGTACTAAATTAAGAATAATTCTAAATTATACAAACTATTTCTGAAATATCTGCCGTAACTTTGCGTTGCCTTAATGGATGATTTTTTACAATATAGTATTATAGCGTGAACACCTTTACAGATAAAGCATTTGAAGAGATAACCCTGGAGAAATTGCTTGAATACGAGCAGTTGAAAGGGGAGAAGACCACCCTGAGAAAGGCTTTTTCCGCCATGCTCAATCAATCGGAACGGGACGAAGATTCGGGGTATGCGGAGATGGTACTTGAAACGGCCTATATCATCCTGGAGGAAATGGGACTCGGGCAGGCGTCTGTCAAATGTCTGATACTGAAAAACCTGGCTGATAAAGGGGTGTTATCTCCTGAAAAAATAGAAAGCGAATACGGGAAGCCTGTCAGGGGATTGATTGAAGGAATTCACAAGCTGGAACGGCTCGATACCAAGAAGTACAGTACCAATACCGAAAATTTTATCGGGCTGCTGCTGACGTTGTCCGACGATATCCGCGTTTTGCTGATCCGGCTGGGTATGCGACTCTATGATATGCGCCATCTTTCGGAATATCCGGCTGAAAAACAACGCATTATTACCGGGGAGACCCAGGCCCTTTACATCCCCATTGCCCATCGTCTGGGACTTTACAAGATCAAGAATGAGATGGAAGACCGTGTTATGCGGTATCTTGACCCGGAAACATATGCCCTGATAGAGTCGAAGCTCAGCGATACGAAGTCCGACCGGGACCACTACACGGCTGATTTTATCAAGCCGATCGGGCAGCAGCTTGCGGAACATGGATTTGACTGCGAATTAAAAAGCAGGGTGAAATCAATCCCTTCCATCAGGCGAAAAATGGTAACCCAGAAAGTGGATTTTGAAAAAGTATATGATCTTTTTGCCATCCGGATCATCCTCAACATGACGGTTGAAAATGATGCGGCCGATTGCTGGAAAATCTACTCCCTTGTCACGGATATTTATACTCCCAATCCCCGCCGGTTGCGCGACTGGATCACTTTCCCGAAAACAACCGGCTATGAATCGCTGCATACCACGGTCATCGGGCCGGAAGGACGTTGGGTTGAGGTGCAGATCCGTACCCGCCGCATGGATGAAATAGCTGAAAAAGGGTTTGCGGCTCATTGGAAATATAAATCCGGCAATAAAGAACAAACCAGGGATGCACTTTATGCCGATATCCGCGGGTTGCTTGAAAAACCATTGCAGGCTTCTGCTGAGAAGTCGATCACCCGGGAAAAGAAAGCGCTTTACTCGGATGAGATCTTTATTTTCACCCCGAAAGGAGACCTGAAAAAACTCAAATCAGGATATTCCGTTCTCGATTTTGCCTTTGAAATCCATTCCGAAATCGGGTCAACTTGCATGGGGGCCATCGTCAACGGGAAAATGGTACCGCTGAAACATATCCTGCAAAACGGGGACATGGTGAAGATCCTGACCTCAAAAACGCAGAAGCCCAATCCCGGCTGGCTGGATATTGTTAAAAGTCCGCGAAACCTGGCCCGCATCAAGCATGCGCTTAAGATGGAGGCTTACAAGGAGGCGGATTTTGGCAAGGAGATCATCAAGAATAAAGTCACCCAGCTTGGCTATGAGTTTGCCGATCCGCTTGTGAATAAACTCGCCGCATATTTCGACTGTGAAAACATCATGGAACTTTACCAGCGTTTCGGCGAGGGGAAAGCAGACCTGAGCAAGATCAAAAAAGCCCTGTCGGAGCCTGATCCCGGGGCGCCGCCCGTGCCGGTAAAAGAAGAGACTTTCCCTGAACGGATTTCCGGGGTGATGGCAGGCAAGGAAGACTTTGTGATCATCGATCCGAAGATCAAGTCGCTGCACTACGAATATGCCCGTTGCTGTGCCCCGAAGCCAGGCAATGCGATTTTTGCTTTTGTGAGTGTTTCCCAGGGAATAAAAATACATAAAACCACATGTACCAACGCACATCAGCTTATCACACGGTACCCGTATCGCGTGCTTGAGGCCCGCTGGAAAGAGATATGAACAATCAACCCATCATCGAAGTAACCAACGTTCACAAATCATTCAAGACAGTACAGGCTGTAAGGGGAATTGATTTGAGCATCCTCCCGGGGCAGTTTGTGGCCATCCTGGGGCCGAACGGTGCCGGTAAAACCACCCTGGTTGAGATGATAGAAGGCATTCAGCAGCCCGACCAGGGGGAGATCCTGATCATGGGGAAAACCTGGAAGGGAAACGAGAAATATCTGCGTCAGCAAATCGGGCTTTCCCTTCAGGAGACCCATTTTATTGATAAACTAAACGTTTGGGAAACATTGCGTTTGTTTGCCAGTTTTTTTGGAATCGGTAAAGAACGTTGCGAAGAGGTGTTAAACCTCATCTCGCTGGAAGAAAAACGCAAAGCCTGGGTGGTGAATCTTTCGGGCGGTCAGCGCCAGCGCCTTGCCCTGGGAATTGCACTCCTGAACAAGCCGAAAATACTGCTCCTCGATGAACCTACCACCGGCCTCGACCCCAACGCACGCCGCGAAATCTGGGCCATCCTGCTTAAACTGAAAGATCAGTGGAACACTTCGCTGATCCTTACCACGCATTACATGGAGGAGGCGGAACAGTTGTGCGATTACATCGTGATCATCGATCAGGGGAAAATTTTGAAACAGGGAACCATTACCGGTTTGCTTGGTGAAATCCAGGATCTGCCGGTCAAACCGGTTGAAATACGGAAAATCACCCTCGACGACCTCTTTACTTCACTTACCGGACGCCACCTTCATGATTGAACGCATCTCAAATAACCAGCTGGTCCGGCTCATCCTGGCCAATGTGAAGGAGCTGATCCGCGAACCCGGCGTGCTTTTCTGGGGCATCGTATTCCCGATCCTGATGTCGCTGGGATTGGGCGTGGCTTTTACAAAGAAAAAGGATGTGGTCACCCGCATCGCTGTGATCGGGCAAAACCACCTGGTCCAACAACCTGGCGACACGACCTCTGCGCTGCTGATGTTCCTGATTTCCAACAAGGCCATTGCGGGGCATGATAAAGAAGGCAATATGATTCGTACACTCACCGTTCCGGATGATAAACTGGGAAATACCACATTCATATTCCATTCGCTGGCCTGGAAAGAGGCGATGGTCATGCTCAAGCGCGGCAATCTGAACCTGGTGCTGGATGAGAAGAACGGAATGGTGCAATATCATTTCGACCCGATGAACCCGGAAGCGCAGTTAACCTACCTTAAAATTTCGAGGTTGCTGGCTGCGCCCGGTCCTGTGATCAGGGAAGCCAACACGGAGATCAGTCCGCTCACGGTAAGCGGCACCCGCTACATCGACTTCCTTGTACCCGGGCTCATCGCCATGGGGGTGATGATGTCGTGCATGTGGGGAGTGAGTTATGCCATCATTGAACGCCGGTCGAAGAAGCTGCTGCGGCGCATGGTGGCCACCCCCATGAAGCGGTCGAATTTTCTGGCCGCCCTCATCACCGTGCGGGTGTTTATGAATTTTATTGAAGCTGGATTGCTGTTCCTGTTTGCCTGGCTCGCATTCAACATTACCATCCTTGGCAATGTGGCTGCCCTGTTTGCCCTGTTCATCGCCGGTAATTTTGCCTTTGCCGGCATTTCGGTCTTCATCTCATCCCATACGGCTAAAACCGAGATCGGCAACGGGTTGATCAATGCCCTGAGCATGCCGATGATGGTGCTGTCGGGGGTGTTTTTCAGCTACCATAACTTTCCCGAATGGAGCATTCCCGTGATTCAGAAATTCCCGCTCACCATGATGGCCGACGGAATGCGAAGCATCATGATCGAAGGGGCCGGCTTTGCCGAAACGGGAATGTCCATCGCCATACTTGCCTCCACCGGACTTGTTTTCTTTGTTGCCGGGATGAAGATTTTCAGATGGCATTAGAACCGTTACTATCAAAACAACATTGGAATCCAAGCCAAATTCGGAATAAAGTATTTCGACTGTAATCGGAGATTTATTATTGTACTTCAAAAGTTTCTGGTATAATCTTTCAATTCTGATTCAACTTGACCGTTTTATAAAACAAATAGTCCTTTTATTCTATCAAGATGCCTGATGGTATAAAGAAGTTATGACAACAGAATTTCCGCCGGTATCCCAAGCTCACGATGAAACAACCTCGCAATTTCAAGTGTGAGCGGCTTGCGCTTATTTCTTTAACCCGAGGTCATTCATCTTGTTTCGGATCGCCTCAATCGGATCAGGCCTTGGGATCGGGTAGTGCTGATCTTCATACTGTCTGATCAGCAACAGCACAACCTGGAGTTTTTCTCCTTCAGCAGATTCCGGGGTAACCTGTTTGTCAAACATTTCATCAGCCCAGTCAAGATATTGCTGATATTCTTTTTTTGACCCGATGATTTTTAAATTCATTTTTTCTTCTTTTTAAAATGGATGCTTGTTACATCTAATTCATCATATTCTGCATGATCTTGTTCATGAAATTCATGAATAAAACAAAAGAGGCTGCCCTTTTGGGACAGCCTCTCAGATTAAAATCGTTTTGGTTAAGCTTATACCAGTTTAACATTTACAGCATTTAATCCTTTTTTACCTTCGGTCAGGTCGAATGTTACTTCGTCATTTTCCCGGATACGGTCAATTAAACCAGAGGCATGAACGAAATATTCTTTGCCTGTCTCGGAGTCCATAATAAATCCAAATCCTTTTGACTCATTAAAGAATTTTACTTTTCCATTTTTCATAATAATAATCGAATTTTAAAAATAATATTCGCAAAGATACATATAATAAATATTCCTTCAACGAAAAAAATAAAAAAACTTATTTGTCGTTCTATTTTTTCCTGAATCCGCCTTTGCGGAATGTTCCCCTGTGCTTCTTTGGATCGAACGCCGGACCTTCACCCAACTGAACCGGGATGGCTCCTTTATAGATCGTTTTATCAAGCAGTTTTTCAATAACGGCAAACTTCCCCTGGTCTTTTTCATTGATCAGGGTGATGGCGGCACCTTTGGCCTTGGCACGCGCCGTGCGGCCGATACGGTGGATATAATCTTCGCCGTCGTTCGGCACATCGTAGTTGATCACCATGTCGATGTCTTCAATATCAATGCCCCTGGAAACGATATCCGTGGCGACCAGGATGTTCAATTCCCGGCTCCTGAATCTGTTCAATACCTTTTCACGTTCAGGCTGATCGAGGTCGGAATGGATCTCTTCGGCATTCAGCCGCAGTTTTTTCAGGGCGGCGCTCAGTTGCTTGGTGGCGCTTTTGGTCGAACAGAAAATCAGGATGCTCCGCAGTTTCAGATCTTTCAAAAGGTATTGAACCAGGGGGATCTTCTGCGCATCATACACCACATAGGCCATTTGCAGGATGTTCTCGGCCGGTTTTGAGGGTGCAATGTTGATCTCCACAGGATCTTTGAGGATTTTACGTGCAAGTTCACGCATGTCTTTGGGCATGGTGGCCGTGAAACAGAGGGTTTGGCGGTTCGCCGGCACATACGACATGATCTTCAGGATGTCGTCGTAAAACCCCATGTCGAGCATCCTGTCCGCCTCGTCGAGAATGAGATACCTCAAACTCGACAGGTTTACATAACCCATATTCAGGTGGGCGATCATCCTTCCGGGGGTGCATATTACCATATCCGCCCCGTTGGCAAGTGCCTGTCGTTCCCTGGAAAAAGAAGCGCCGTCCGTGCCTCCGTAAACCGGGATGGAACTTACCGGGGTGAAATAGGAGAGCCCTTCCATGTGCTGGTCGATCTGCTGGGCCAGTTCACGTGTGGGAACGATCACCAGCGCCTTGATGGCGTCGTCGTGCGGAATGGAAATGATCTTCTGGATAATGGGCAGCAGGAATGCTGCTGTTTTACCCGTACCGGTCTGGGCCGACCCGATCAGGTCTTTCCCGGCTAAAATGGCAGGAATCGCCTGCTCCTGGATGGGGGTGGCGCTGTCGTACCCCAATGCTTCAATGCCTTCAATGAGCCGCGCCTCAAAACCAAAATCGTGAAATGTCAAGTTGCTGAGTTATTTAGGGCAAAGGTACGAAAAAAAGTGGACGGGTGGACAAGTGGACAAGTGGACTGCCGGCTATGCTCAGTCATTCGCATATTCGTCATTCACATATTCGTCATTCTTTTTCCCCTATTCAATATTCAAAATTCGTTGATCAATATTCAATATTCTCAACGGGTGCGCCTCCGTATTAAACACAACCTTTCCAAGGTCCAGGGTTTTTTCCGGGGCAAAAAGCAAATAGGCATATTTAAGTGTTTCAGCAAAGAAGAAACTTTCCATGGAGTCAGTGAGTTCAAGGGTTTTCACGTTTTTCATTTCGGCAAATCCTGCGTCGGTTCTGCATTTGGAGAGGATATCGTTGATCATGCGCTCGCCCATCCTAAGGTATTGCTGATCTTTGGTTTTACGATAAAGATAAAAACAGCTCTCCAGGTTTTCGGGGCGCAAGGGATAATTGGGATAAAGCAGGGAATCGGTTCGGAAGTTAAACTCTTCAGGTTCAAGATTGAAGGTGGTCCACATGTAATAGTTTCCCTGCTGGATTTTTTTAGCGGTGGCAATATCCCCTGAAAGTGCCAGGATCCCGGCATAAAACGCGTCCAGTGCGCCATACAGGGGGTTGGTTTCCTTGCCCGATTTCATGTTCACCCGGGTGAAATACCACCCTGATGACACTTCAGTCAGAAGATATTTCTTAATGGCTTTGTTGTGAATTTCCCATGCCTGCTTACACTCCGTGTCGCCAAAAAGCAGCCAGGCTTTGTAAAGGTATTCATAATAGGAATCGATCCTGGCGCCGATCTGACTCTCGGTATTCCGCCATTCCCCGGTGTTTACATCAATTGTGGTTCCCACCAGGTCGATGTCGCTGCGTCGTTTAAACACTTCCATGGCGGCCTTTTTTGCCGTGCGGAAATAGGTGGAATCGCCTGTGAGTTGAGTGAGTTTGCCAAATTCAAGCAGAAAGGTGCCGATCTCGGCCGGGTTGCTCAGTGAATCCCTGGTTTTACCCGATTTTAGGTTGACATAGCGGTAAGGCATCCCGGTGGGCGAGTTGAAAGCGGGGAGCAGCCGGCTCCCAAGGTCTTTTGCCAGGGTAAGCAAGCGAAAGTCGTTTGTTAATTCATAGGCCGACAGCAACCCGCCCAGCAGCCGGATGTTCACCTCGAACAGTTGAACTTCCTTGTCGACATTGAAGTTCAGTTTACCAACGATCATCTCCTTTGCCTCCTTTGCCTCAGTCTTCATGCCCAGCAGGTAAAAGGTGTCAAAAGCGTCCACAGGGGTCATTAAAAATGAAATGCCATACCAGTTATGACCTTTTTTGCTGACCGGTTTCAATGCATCATATCCTGAAGCATATTGTTTGTATCCGGACCAGGCATGCCGGCAGGCCGTTTTGATTTTTTCGCATTGGGCGGCTTTCTGCCTGTTTGAAAATGTAGCCTGAGTCATCCCGGGATAGGGAAACATACATACAACCACAAAAAGAAATGCAAACCTGGTTATTCCATTCATTTAATGGTATTTTGGCGACATATCATATGTCATAAATTACAATTTATTCAACTCCCGATATTTTTTTTAGTAGTTCCCCGCTCAGCCGCTCAAGTTCCACCTCTGCTTTTTTTGCTTCAAACTGCGATAAAATCAACTGGTACTCTGCATCGATCTGCTTTTGCTGAATTTCGCGCAGTTCAATGTCATTGATGCTCCCGATCTGGTATTTTTCAAAGGCTATTTTTACATTTTCACGCGCCACTTCTACGTTTGCCAGCTGCAATTTTACAATTTCCAGGTTTGAGGTAAACTCCTGGTGTGTCTTGAAAAGGCTTGTCTGCAAGGATAGCCCGGCATCCTGAACCTCTGTTTCCCCCGAATTCATGATGATTTTTGCATTTTTAACCGCACGGTTCACGTTAAATCCGTTGAACAGGTTGTAGGTCAGGGTTAATCCGTAAGATGGCCCATAACTGCGGTTGTACTGCAAAAAGCCGGATTGGGAGTTCAGTGTTCCGTACGAATATCCTGCCGTGAAGTTAATCTGTGGATACCGGTCCGATTGTGCCTGGCGTACCCCCAGTCTTGCCAGGTCCTGGTTCAGACGGGCAGCGGTAAGTTGAGAGTTCTGCTGCAATGCTTCTGCAAGCAAACTGTCATAAGGCCGTGGTATGCCGAGCCGGATGGAGTCATGGATTTCAAACGGGGTCAGCGGATTGCGGCACAGCAACTGGTTAAAATCGGCCCGGGAGTTTGCCAGGATCGTAATTTGCCGGATCAGCCGGGTGCTGTCGGCGTTGAGGTCGACGGTTGATTGCATCAGCATCAGCTGGGACCCAGCGCCCAGCGATACTTTTGCAGCGGCAATGCGCTTGCGTTGCATCGAAAGGTCAACGGCATCCTGTGCCACTTTGACGAGCTTTCGCAGCTGGATGAGTCCGAAATAGGTAAGCGTAATGTCAGAAACGGTTCCCTCCACCACGATTCGGGTGCCATTTTCACCAAGGTCTTCAAGAACCCCGAGCATCTTGCGGTTTACAAACATGTTTAACCCGTCGAACAGGGTCCAGTTCAATTGCGCCCCGATATTCAGTGAATTGCTTTTGCCGTTTTCAACATCCTTGATGGTTCCGCTGAACTGCTCCTGGTGGGTGGTGCTTATTGTGTTGTTCTGGCTGGCATTCAAATTCAGGGAAGGAAGAAATCCTGCATTTCCCAGGGTGTTGTTGTTCACGGCGATCTGCGCATCGTTTTGCTGTAAAATGATGGAGTAATTATTTTTCAGACCGAGAGTTAATGCCTGGGGCAGGGTTATTACCTCCTGTGAATGGGTGGATTGCGCCACCAGCAAAAATAAAAAAGCAATCTTTAGGTGCATTTTGAAAATTGATTATGCTATTTGACTTTTGACCGCGACAGATAGGTGTACAGGGCCGGGATTACATACAATGTTAAAACCAATGAAAAGATTAGTCCCCCGATGATGGTAATCCCCATGGGAACCCTGCTTCGTGAAGCAGCGCCCAGCGCCATGGCAATGGGAAGGGCCCCGAGTGCGGTGGCCAGGCTGGTCATCAGGATGGGGCGCAAACGGCGGGTGGCGGCATCAATTACGGCTTCACGCAGTTTCAGGCCTTCCTCTTTTCTCTGGTTGGCAAATTCAACGATGAGAATGCCGTTTTTGGTCACGATGCCAATCAATACAATAACCCCGATTTCGCTGAAAATATTCAGGGTTTGTCCGAAAAGCCAGAGCGAAAGAATGGCTCCGGCCAGCGCCAGCGGCACGGTAAACATGATGATGAGCGGGTCGATAAAGCTTTCAAACTGAGCCGCAAGTATAAGAAAAACCAGCACCAGTGCCAGGATAAGCGCAAATAACAAACTGCCTGAACTGTCTTCGAACTCTTTGGAGGTTCCCGCCAATGCCGAGGAAAAGGAATCATCGAAGGTTGCTTTTCCTATTTTCCGCATTTCTGCGATGCCCTGTCCAAGGGTGACTCCTTTTGCAGTCTGGGCCGACACGGTAGCCGACACATACCGGTTGTAGCGAAACAACTGCGGAGGGTTGCTCTGTTCTTTGAGTTTCACCACATTGTCAAGCTGGATCAGATCTCCCCGGTTATTGCGTACATATATCGAGCTGAGGTCGAGCGGCTTGTCGCGATTTGACCGGTCGGCTTGTCCGATTACCTGGTATTGCTTGCTGTTCATGATAAAGTAGCCGTAACGCTGTCCGCTGAAGTAGAGCTGAAGGGTTTCGGCGATATCCCTTACGTTTACTCCCAGTGAACGGGCCCGGTCGCGGTCAATCTCAACGGAAAGCTCGGGTTTGTTGAACTTCAGGTTCAAGTCTACTACCATGAATTTCGGACTGGCCTGGGCCTGTTCCATGAATTTGGGCAGGAACTTTTTCAGTTTATCAAAATCCGGAGCAAGTACTACATATTGCACAGGCAGCCCTGCATTGCGCCCCCCTCCGATGGTTTGCTCCTGGATGACAAAGCTCCTGGCAAAATTGAATTTTTTCACCTTCAACCCTAATTCATCTGCAATTTCCTGTTGTGACTTTGTTCTGAATTCAGGCTGACTCAGTGAAATTCGTACAAACCCGGTATTTGTTGAGGAAGAAGATCCAAAACCAGGGGCGGTAATTGCAAGGATCGATTCCTTTTCGGGGATGGTATCAACCAGGGCAATCATCTGGTTCATATAACGATCCATGAGTTCAAAGGATGTTCCTTCAGGTGCTGTTGACATCAGCTGCATGCGGCTTTTATCTTCCATGGGAGCCAGTTCCGATGGGATCAGAGAACCAAGTCCGACAATGAGGCCGATGGAAACAACCATGATCAGTATGGCAATCCAGCGGTAGCGTATGAATGAATTAAGCGACCGGTTGTATGCGCTGGTGAGGTTGTTCAGCATGTTTTCAGTAAAGGTGAACAGCGCGTTGTGGCGAACGGGTTTCCGCAACATATGTGAACTCATCATGGGAGTAAGGGTGAGCGAGACCAGCGCGGAAACCAGCACGGTTCCTGCCACTACCACCCCGAATTCCCGGAATAACCGGCCGGTAAGCCCCTGCAGGAATATGATGGGAAGAAACACCGCTGCCAGGGTGACGGTGGTGGAAACGATGGCAAAGAAAATTTCCTTTGAACCGCTGTGCCCGGCTTCGATCGGATCCATGCCGTTTTCAATTTTATGGTAAATGTTCTCAAGCACCACGATGGCATCGTCGACCACAAGCCCGGTTGCAAGCACAATGCCAAGCAGTGTCAGAATGTTGATGGAAAATCCTGCAGCATACATGATAAAAAATCCGCTCACCAGGGATATGGGAATGGCAATAATCGGAATCAATGTGGTGCGCCAGCTGCGGAGAAAAGCAAAAATGACCAGCAGCACCAGTCCGAAGGCAATGAGAATGGTTTCTTCAACTTCGGTAATGGCCTTTCGGATACTCAAAGTGGTATCCATGGTGGTGCCGACTACAATATCTGCAGGGATCTCGTTTTTAAGCTGTGCCACTCTTTTGTAGCATTCATCGGCAATATCGATCTGATTTGCTCCCGGTTGCGGTGTTATTCCAATCCCGATCATCGGAACTCCCCCGTTGCCTTTCATGATGGTCCGCTCATTCTCCGGGAGCAGTTTCGCCGTTCCAACATCCCGCATCCGGATCACTGTCCCGTTTTTTTCTTCAATGATCATGTCGTTGAATTCGGCGGGGGAGGTGAGCCGTCCCTTGGTTCTGATGGTAAGTTCGGTTCCGTAACCTTCGATACGACCGGTGGGAAGTTCAATGTTTTCGCGCGAAAGGGCATTGCGAACATCCCCGGGGGTAAGCCTGTAGCTGGCCAGTTTGGAGGGGTCGAGCAGCAGTTTGATGGAGTATTTGCGTTCGCCCCAGATTCGGATCTCGCTCACCCCGGGAATGGTTTGCAGCCGTTCCTTGAATACGTTGTTGGCTATGTCCGACAACTCCATCAAATCCCTTGCATTGCTTTGCAAAGTGAGTGCATAGATCGGGTTTGCATCGGCATCCGATTTGGTTACAATGGGAGGGTCGGTATCGGGCGGGATGCTTCGGATGGCTCTTGAAACACGGTCGCGCACATCGTTGGAGGCTGCTTCCATGTCAACACCTAGTTCGAACTCAACGGTGATGTTGCTGCGCCCGTCGCTGCTGATCGAGGTGAGCGACCTGATCCCGGCAATTCCATTAACAGATTCTTCCAGCGGCTCAGTGATCTGTGATTCGATTACATCTGCATTGGCTCCGATATAATTGGTCGTTACCGTGACTACCGGAGGGTCAACGCTGGGAAATTCCCTGACACCTAAAAAAGTATAGCCAATAATGCCAAACAGCACAATCAGCAGCGAAATGACCGTAGCCAGTACGGGGCGGTTGATACTTACTGACGAGATATTCATTTGACAAGCCTGATTTTAACGCCGGCATCTTCGCGGAGTTGCAGCAACCCGGTGGTGATCAATGTGTCTCCGGGTTTTAATCCGCTGGTTACCTCAACCTCCCGTTCGGTGCGGATACCGGTTTCAATAATCAGTGACCTGGCTTTTCCATCGCGGCAGACAAAAACTTTTTCTCCGTTCATTTGGGGGATGATGGCCTCCGACGGGATGACCAGCGCATCGGGGATGTTGTCGAGAAGGATATCAACTTTAGCGAATGAACCGGGTACAAGGGTTCCTCCCTGGTTCGGACATACCGCCCTGAGGGAAACGTTTCGGGTGGCAGGATCGATTTTTGGCTCAATGGCATATACATGCCCGGTGAATGAATTTTCATTGCCTTCCACCCGGAATTTGATGAGGGTTCCTTTTTGCACCTTTCCACGGTATTTTTCGGGTATGGCAAAGTCGACCTTTACCGGCTCTGTTTGCTGAAGGCGTGCCACAAGGGTAGTTGAGGACACAAATCCGCCCGGACTGACCTGACGGAGACCGATTTGCCCGGTGAAAGGGGCGTAGATCTCTGTTTTTGAGATCTGTGTCCTGATCAGTTCGATTTCGGCAAGAGTAATTCCGTGTGTATTGAACGCTTTATCATATTCCTCCTGGCTTACTGCTTTTAATTCCAGTAATTTTTCTTTGCGGTAGAGGTCATCTTTGGCCTGTTTTTCATCCACCTGCAGTTTTTTCAGCCGTGCCTGCAGTTCCCGGTCATCAATTTTGAGTAGTAAGCTGCCTTTATTAACGAGGCTGCCTTCCTCGAAGTTGATGGCCACGATCCGTCCCGGTACTTCACTGCGGAGTTCCACCTCTTCATTGGCGATCACATTTCCGGTGGTAATGATGTTGTTTTCAAGTAGTTTTGGCGCAATGATCATGCCGCCCACCGTGATAACCTTTGGAGCGGCATTGCCGGCCTGTTCCTTTTTGTTTCCTTTACAGCCAACCATGGCAGATGCGAGGGCGACCGCAAGGAGTAACCATTTAAAATCCTTAAAATGAAGCATATAAGATAAAATTACCGGTATTTTAACCACATCTCAAAGGTAGCGTAAATTGAGATTGTTATTTAAGGAAATAAATTTGTAAATTTGCAGCCTCGGGATGTAGCGCAGTTGGCTAGCGCACCACGTTCGGGACGTGGGGGTCGGAAGTTCGAGTCTTCTCATCCCGACAAATGGCGTAGAGACGCATTGCGATGCGTCTCTACGCCATATATGCCTCTTTAGCTCAGTTGGTAGAGCAACTGATTCGTAATTAGTAGGTCGGGGGTTCAAGTCCCCTGAGAGGCTCAGTAAAATAAAGGGTTTCAGGGCATCAGGCTGGAGCCCTTTTTTAATGGATTACTTCGGAATCGTGAATCTGAATTCACTTCCTGCACCCGGAACAGACTCCACCCAAATCTTTCCCCCGTGCATTTCCACTATTTTTTTGCAGTGTGCCAGGCCGATCCCCGTTCCTTCGTAATCCCTGCGGTTGTGTAATCGCTGGAAAATGATGAAAATCTTGTCTTTGTATTTTTTTTCAATGCCAATGCCATTGTCTTTTACCACAAACAGCCAGTCTTTCCCGGCGCTTTCGGCTGATACATCAATGACAGGTACACTATCCCTGCTTTTAAATTTGATGGCATTGGTCAGCAAATTTTGGAAAAGCAACCGGAGTTCTGTTCCATAACCAGTCAATGTGGGCAGTTGCTGAACAGTTATTTGTGCCTGGTTCGCTTGTATGGAATCAGTAAGATCGACAAGAACAGCATGGATGATTTGATTGCAGTCAACCCCGGCTTTTACACTTTTTTTACCCAATAAGGAATATTCAAACAGTCCATTGACAAGTTCCTTCATCCTGCCGGCCGAATTGAAAATAAAATCAAGGTATTTATTCCCATCCGTATCCAGTTTGCCTTGATAATCTTCTTTGATAATTTGTGTAAAGTGCGTTAGTGTACGCAACGGTTCCTGAAGGTCATGATTGGTTATGTAGGTGAACTGCTCTAATTCATTCAGATGAAAAGTGAGTTCCTCGTTGATGACTTCAAGCTGGTTGGTGCGCTCAGCTATACGTTCCTCCAGGGTTTCATTCAGTTTCTTAAGTTCACTTTCAGCATGTTTCCGTTTTGTGATGTCTACCACGAAACCTTCAAAATACCGGATCATGCCATTTTCATCTTTTATGGCCTGCGCATCTTCATAAAACCATATCTTATGCCCGTCTTTATGTTTCACTTCATACTCCCAGCCTTTAACGACGCCAAATTCTTCCATCATTTGCAGAAAGTGTTCGCGGTCACTGGGCTTATAATAGGCATCTGTCGAAATATTTGTTCTGGTACTGATCAATTCCTCCGGTGAATCAAATCCGTACATTTTCGCCAGTGCCGGATTTACAGAAAGATAAGAACCGTCAACTCTCGTTTGAAAGATTCCTTCCTGGGCGTTTTCAAAAAGATCACGGTACTTTTTTTCACTTTCTTTCAGTATTTTCTCTGTCTTCAACCGCTCGGTTACATCCATCATTATGCCCTCATGATACAGGATGTTTGTTGTTTCATCAAAAGTCAGCCATCCATGATCTTCCACCCAAATCTCGGAACCGTCCTTCTTTTTCATCCGGTAGATACCGGTTTCTTTCATCTGCTCCTTCAGAATAACATTTTCCCTGTCCTCCGGCGTAAAATACAGTTGTGTTTTTATATCGATCGCCATCAGTTCTTCCATACTGTCATACCCCAGGATGTTCACCATAGCTGGATTAACCGCAACAAACTTTCCGTCATGGGTGCTCTTAGAAACCCCGTCAGGCAATTTTTCGATCAAATTCCGGTAATGCGACTCACTTTCCCTTAATTCATTTTCCGCATGTTTGCGCTCGGTGATGTCAATTACGGTTATCCGGCATTGATCGTGCGCTATGCCAGTTGAACCGACAATCTGAATGTATTTAACCGGATTACTCTGTGAAGCGAGTGCCACCTCACAGGTTTCTTTGGTGTAGTTCTTAAATATTGTTTCGAGAAATTGGTTGAAAACGGGAATTGTATCAACAGAGATAAAAAAACCAAATTGACAATGTAAGAGTTTATTTGCCTCTTTCCCAATGATTTGCGATCCGCTGAGGTTGACTTTTAAAATTCCGCCATCTGCCGAAAGCGTAAAATAACCGGTTGGGGTTGAATCGAACAATTCAATTGCATCCTCTGCATCTAAAAGGGCTTTCCTGAGTTCTTCATTTTGAGCATTCAGCTCTGCCTGGTACACATCAAGTTCATGAACCATTTTGAGCATTGCCTCCGGAGTGTTTTGCACTGACTTTTTGCTAAGGAATTCAGAATCTGATTTGTTTTCATTTTTTTTCATATTCCCGGCGGTTTTTAATTGACATCAAAGACAGCCATGCGAAATTACTTATTACCCCGGGATTACTCATACTTAATTTCAAGAAAATTATACAATCAATTTTCGTGACAAAAACCATGAAAACAAGATTATGTTATCAGGTTTACCTTAATTTGCTTTTCCCCGTTTTATTTCGTATATTTACGCCGTAAAAGGGGTTATTGTCCTTGACAGATAATTTTTATTTTCTGCCCCTTAACTGTCGCTTTCCTTCCTCCACGGCAGTGATCCCTTGAAGACAATTAGTATTGTCAGAGTTGCATCAACTTGGGAAAACAATCAAAAAAAAAGGTCATGAAAAAAATTTTCTTACTGCTTACTGCATTGTATGCATTAAACAGCTCAAATGCACAGCCCTGCTTCCCGGAGGGGATCACGCTTACAACCCAGGGACAAATAAACAATTTTCGGATAAACAATCCCGGGTGTACCCAGATTGAAGGGGATTTGACCATAAGCGGGTACACCATCACCAACCTTCTTGGATTAAATATGATTACAGCTATTGGAGGAAGCCTCAACATCGAATGCAATGAAGCCCTCGCCAGTCTGGCCGGTTTGGAAAACCTCACACATATAGGGGGCAACTTGTATTTAGCGGGCAACCTGGTGCTTCCTGATCTTACCGGATTGAATGGCCTGACTTTCGTTGGAGGAGATATTCAATTAGCAGACAACGTGGCTATTGTCAATCTTACCGGTTTGGAAGGGTTGACCTCGATCAATGAACAGTTATGTGTTTCTGCTAATGCAGCACTGTCAAATCTGAATGGACTCAACAATGTGGTTTCAATTGCCGTTTGTATGAGGATATTTTCAAATCCTGCCCTGGCGAACCTTACAGGTTTGGAAAGCCTGGCATATATCGGGGGCAACCTGAAAATTGGCGGGGTGGATCATTTAGGAGGAATAGGAAATCCATCGCTGGCAAGCCTGACTGCTCTCCAGAACCTGACTTCAGTTATGGGAGAAATTGAAATAGCCTATAATCCTATGCTCACCAGTTTATCAGGATTGGACAATATTAATTCCGGAACCATTACAGACATGTCTGTTTATGACAATATTACATTGTCTGAATGTGAAACAGCAGGCATTTGTAATTATTTGGGCAATCCAAATGGTACGGTATACATCAGTAACAATGCACCAGGATGCAACAGCATGGAGGAAGTACAGGCCGCATGCTTGTTGCTGGATATAGAAAAAGCGAATTCCATGAATGGGTTGCGCATTTTTCCTAATCCGTCATCGGGGAATATAACCATTGAGACCGGGGTAAATCAAAGCACCAGCCTTGTTTCAGTTGTCAATGTGAATGGAACCGCGTTGATTCGTTCAATAATCACCGGTGGCACTGCTCAAATCAATGTAACCAGTCTTCCTTCAGGGGTTTACCTGGTGAGAATTACCGGTGAAAGGGACATATATACAGGCAGGTTTGTGAAACAATAAGATGATTATATTATTCAAGTTTCGGGGTTGAAATAACTCATATTAAAGCCCCGAATGGGGCGTAATATAATAGCGATGGGCATAGCCCATCGATTATAAGACAACCATATCCATAAGCCCTGAAAGGGCGAGATAAATATTTTAGTCGACACATATTCCTTCTATATAATAAGATACCGCCCTTTCAGGGCTTAATGGGCTTCACTTGCCAAACGCACAGGGCTTCACCCTGTGTTAATAGATTGCGCCCCTTCAGGGCTGTTGATAAGGATTTCTGATAACTTTTCAAACCCGAAACTTGAGTTATATTATTTCCCGGATGTGTTAAAATGGTATCCGAGCCTGATTCCAAAGGATGGAAATAATTGTGTTTTTTCTTCAAAGGCGTTGTAATCATACGGGGATTGTTGTTTGTAATGCACGATTCCCAAAATCCCTTCAACCGAAAAAGAAAACCCCTCACTCCCTCCCGCGAAGTGATATTTCAGTGCAATGTACTGGCTCAAACCAACCCCCGCCTCAATATTTAATTGTGGAATGATAAAATAATCGACAGAAACCCCTAAGAGGCTTCCACCGCCCAGATTTGCTGCAACCCCCAGGCGACGGCTCTTTCTGATATTTTCAGCATTGGATTGTGGCAATACTGAAAGGGACAGGCAAATCCACAAGAGAAAAACTATTTGCTTTTTCATATGGCAGAATCTCCATTAATTTGCTTTTCAAAACAAAATTAAAGCGGGATTCAGGAGTATCCTAATTGGTTTAGGCGACACACCGGCGACTTTTCTCAGGAAATGCAAAATCACTGAGATTCCATTGGTAGAAATAGTAAAAATTGCAAAACTAAATTCTGCCAGGGATGAGGGTGGCACTTATCAGGAAAAATTGCAGTCCGGTTTGGTTTAACCGGATTTAATTCCATGAATAAACCCCGGTAAAAGGAGTGTTGGAATATTAAAAAGGCTGACTCAAAAGTCAATTCCAACTTTTGAGTCAGCCTCTTTTCCCAGTTTCCCAGTTTCCCAGTTTACCAGTTTACCAGTTTACCAGTTTACCAGTTTCCCCGTTTACCTTTAACGATAACACCATTCTATTTTGTAACCAGTACCTTAAATTGTTT
>CAZVNF010000020.1:13425-34047 GCA_964628215.1 uncultured Draconibacterium sp. | reverse complement strand
AATCTCATTTTACCCTGGATACTGGTTTTGTCAGGACTGCTTAACCAACCCATTCCGGTTTGCGCATCAAACGACAGTACTCAAAATCAACTGAACCGGCTTCTCGACCAATGGCACCGAGATGCGGCCAATTTCAACCACGCAGCATTTATCGGCGCCATGACTGACAATGGGGTGTACATCGGCACCGATGCCACAGAATACTGGACAACGCCGGAATTCAATGCATGGAGCAAGCCCTATTTCGACAGAAAACATACCTGGAATTTTAAACCGTTCAACAGGAATATCTATACGGCTGCTGATTCTTCCCTGGCGTGGTTCGATGAACTACTCAACACCCAAATGGGCGTTTGCCGCGGTTCCGGTGTACTTGTTAAAGTTGACGGACAATGGAAAATTGCACAATATGTACTCTCGGCATCCATTCCGAATGAACTTATGAAGAGCGTAACTGCAATGAAGTCGGCGGTTGATTCTTCCCTGGCACTGAAAAGCATCTTCGACAAATACGGGTTGACGGGGACCATACTCATTGCCGATAAGGCTAACAACAGGTACTTCGGCTATAACCGGGCGAGCTGGGACAGCGGCTTTCTTCCTGCATCCACCTTTAAAATCCCAAACACGCTGATCGGACTCGAAACCGGGGTGATCGATTCAAATCACATTTTCAAGTGGAAGGGTGAAAAACGACGCCTTCCCCAATGGAACCAGGATCTCAGTCTGAACGATGCATTCAGGGTGTCGTGTGTTCCCTGTTTTCAGGAACTGGCCCGGAAAATCGGCCCTGACCGCATGAACACTTACCTGAAGAACATGCACTATCCCGGCATGGACGTTCATCCCGGGAATATCGACCTCTTCTGGCTGGAAGGAACGTCAAGAATCACCCCACGGCAGCAGTTGGAGTTCATCAGGCAGCTCTATGATGAAAAATTACCCCTGAAAAAAAATGTCCTGCAGAACATGAAAACCATCATGAGCATTGAAACCCTCCCGGAATACAAGCTAAGCGGAAAAACCGGGTGGTCTGTCAGAAATGGCAATAATTACGGATGGTTTGTGGGTTACCTGGAAACAAAAGGCAATGTATATTTCATTGCTACGATGGTAGAGCCGAAAAACCAGGAGAAAGTGGATGATTTTATTGCATCGAGAAAACTGGTCACCATGGAAACATTCAGAATACTGGGACTGATTCCGCCTGAATAATCGGCCAAATTTCACTTTTTGCAGTCATATTCTGCCATCCTGTCTAATTGGTTCCCGTCCACGGATGAAATAGCTAACTTTGCAGTTCTCTGTTTTCCCTACAAGTCTATGCTGAACCGCTTTTTTTTCGCCTTTATTATAATTCTGACACCTTTTTCTGTTTTTTCGCAAATTAAAACCGCAGGCACGGTTTCCGGCAGGGTCATAGAGTTGCAAAGCCAGGCACCTGTTGAATATGCCAACATGGTGCTTCGCGACACCTTAACCCACACCATGGTGACTGGTGTGGTTTCCGACAGCAACGGGTATTTCAGGATGACCGATGTGCCATTCGGCACCTTTTACATTGAATACAGTTTTATCGGTTATGATAAGATGAGAAGTAAAACCTTTGTTGTGAGCCGTAAACAACCCAATCACAACCTTGGTGAACTTACCCTTGCTTCCGCTGCCATCAATATGAATGAAGTGACCATTACCGGCAACAAGTCCATGATGATCAACAAGATCGACCGGAAAGTGTTCAATGTGCAAACAGATATCCAGGCACAAACCGGTACTGCTGCAGATATGTTGCAAACGATTCCGTCAGTATCTGTGGACATGGACGGAAATGTCAGCCTGCGGGGATCGGGGAGCGTTACCATCCTCATCAATGGCCGGCCATCGGTGATGGGCGGCGCCGCCAACCTCGAACAGATGCCGGCTTCATTGATCGAAAAGATCGAGGTGATAACCAATCCCTCTGCCAAATACAAACCCGACGGCACCGGCGGGATCATCAACATCATTCTGAAAAAGGAAAGAAAAGCAGGATTTAACGGGGTTGCCGGGGCGAATATCGGCAATAACGACCGTTATAATGCCACCCTGCAGCTCAATTTAAATACAGGCAAGGTTAATTTGTTCGGCAGTTATGGCTACCGTCAGGATTACCGGCACCGTACAAGCGAACTTGCCTCACAAACCATTGATACCACTACAAATGAATCGACCTGGTTCTACCAGAATTCAGACGGATATGCACGGCCATTGTCCCATCTTGTTCAAACGGGGATTGACTGGAATATCTCCAGGAAAGATGCGGCAGGCGTTACAGGAATTTACAATTATCGCAAAGTGAAACGCACGGACGATGCCACCAACCTCTATCAGAATACTTTAACGCAACCAACCGAAGAATTTACACGCAACCATTACGGTAAAGAGACCGAGAACAGTATAGAACTTTCATCCTACTACGAACATATATTCGATAAGGAAAAGGAGCATCAGTTCAGGTTAGGCATGGATTATGAGAGCGACCAGGAAAATGAAAACGACCATTATACCAACGTGTATGCCCTGCCACTTCAGCCCGATGAAACAGACTCGACCATAGCAGAGAACCGTGAGCAGAATATCAATATTACAGGCAATTACAGCCGTCCGCTGTGGGATGATGCCAGCATGGAACTTGGTTATGAAGGAAATATACAGATCACGGACCAGAACCAGCAGGTTGCGCATTTAGATCCTGAATCGGGACTCTGGATTGCAAACCTTTATGAAAACAATCAATTTCATGCCAACCAGGCGGTGCATGCACTTTATACAACAGTAAGCATGGCATGGAAAAAAATCAGTGTAATGGGCGGTCTTCGCGCGGAAGAAGCCCTGGCAGATCTCGATTTCATAACCCTGGACACAGCAACCAGCAGCAATTATTTCGCGCTTTACCCCACCCTCCATATTAAACTTGCTTCCGGGAAAAATGAATGGCAACTTAATTACAGCAAACGGGTAAACCGGCCTGATGGCGAAGATATGAACCCCGTTCCCGAATACCGCGACCCGCGCAACCTCTTTGTGGGGAACCCCGATCTGAAGCCTGAGGATATTCACTCCGTGGAATTCGGTTATGCAATTCAATTTAAACATGCCAACCTTATTCCAACCCTGTTTTACCGGCAAAAGGTAAATGGCTTCACCATGGTAACCAGCAATCTCAACGACTCCACGCTCGTAACCACATTTGAAAACCTGGCGAAAGACCAGTCGGCAGGCATAGATCTGAGTGGTACGGCACAAATTGCAAAAATCATCAACCTGAACTTCAGCGCTTCTGGTTATTACAGCCAGATTGATGCCTCAAACATCGGCTACAGCGATGCAAAATCGACTTTTTCATGGAATGCCAAATTGAATGCCTCTGTCAACATTACCAAAACCACTCTCTTCCAGTTCAATGGTCAGTATCGTTCGGAGGTGCTAACCCCGCAGGGATTCCGTAAGCCATCGTGGGTGGTGAACCTCGGATTCAGGCAGGATTTCTGGAAGAAAAAACTCTCCCTGATTGCCACCGTTTCCGACTTGTTCAACTCCCAGGTAATGAAAAACAGCATCAGCACACCTGTGCTGGTACAGGAAACGACCCGCCGCCGCGATGCCCGGGTGGTATACGCCGGCTTTGTGTTCAACTTCGGCACCAGCGGAAAGAAAGCCAAAGATGCGAAGTTCGAATTTGACAATGGGATGGACAGATAGCCCTGAGAGATAAAAATCAGATATCTTTGCCAAACAAAATTCAACCGGTCGAGTGGCAAATTCGTTAAACAAATATTTCTCACAGCTTGAACCCATAGTAAAAAATCTTCCTCAAAAGCCCGGGGTATACCAGTATTTTGACGAGAAAAACAAGATCATTTATGTTGGGAAAGCGAAAAACCTGAAGAAGCGGGTAAGTTCGTACTTCGCCAAAATCAACTCCATCAGCGGGAAGGTGCAGATGCTCGTGCGCAAAATTGCCGACATCAAATACATTGTGGTTGAAACTGAACAGGACGCGCTGTTGCTCGAAAACAACCTGATCAAGAAGTACCAGCCTCATTATAATGTTGCCCTTAAGGATGACAAAACCTACCCGTGGATCTGTATTAAAAACGAACCGTTTCCACGTATTTTCCCCACCCGGCATGTCATCCGCGACGGGTCGACCTATTTCGGGCCCTATGCCAACGGGCGGCTCATGCATACCCTGCTGGAACTGAGCCGGCAGCTCTACCCCCTGCGCAATTGTTCGCTGGTATTGTCCGACAGGAACATCCGGTCGAAAAAACTCAAGGTGTGTCTTGAATTTCATATCGGGAACTGCAAAGGTCCCTGTGAAGGGCATCAAAGCGTAGAGGATTACGACAGGTCTATTGCCGCGATCAAGGAAATCATCAAGGGAAACATTACCACGGTGGCAAAGCAACTCCGCGACCTTATGATGAATTACGCGGCACTCCAGGAATTTGAAAAGGCTCATTATGTAAAGGAAAAACTGGCTCTCCTCGACAAGTACCAGAGTAAATCGACGGTTGTCAGTCCGACTATAAACAACGTAGATGTATTTTCCATCGTCTCTGCCGGGCTGCATGCGTATGTCAACTTCATGAAGGTGATGAATGGCGCCATCATCCAGGTTCACACCATCGAAATGATCAAGAAGCTGGACGAAAGCCCCGAAGAACTGCTGGCCATCGCAATTACTGAAATCCGGCAGCGGTTTGAAAGCGTTTCACCGGAAATAATCGTACCCTTTTTACCTGACTATGAATTTTCGGGGATGAATTTCACAATTCCAAAAATCGGTGATAAAAAGAAATTGCTCGAGTTGTCGGAACGCAATGTGAAGTATTACCAGCTTGAAAAGGAGAGGCAGAAAGAACTTGTTGACCCGGAGCACAAATCCAGGCGCATTCTCGACACCATGATGAAAGACCTGCGAATGACTGAATTACCCGCTCACATCGAATGTTTCGACAATTCAAACATCCAGGGAGACCATGCGGTAGCAGCCATGGTTTGCTTTAAAAATGCCAGACCGGACAAAAGTGAATACCGTCATTTCAATATTAACACCGTGGAAGGGCCCGACGATTTTGCCTCGATGGAGGAGGTCATTTTTCGCAGGTACAAACGGCTTATTGAAGAGGAGAAACCATTGCCACAGCTGGTCATAGTCGACGGGGGCAAAGGGCAGCTGAGTTCGGCGCTAAAAAGCCTGGATTTGCTTGGGTTAACAGGAAAGATGACCGTAATCGGCATCGCCAAGAAGCTGGAGGAGATCTACTATCCCAACGATTCGTTACCGATGTATCTTGATAAAAAATCGGAAACGCTGCGGATCATCCAGCAAATGCGCGATGAGGCTCACCGGTTTGGTATCACCCACCATCG
This sequence comes from uncultured Draconibacterium sp., assembly GCA_964628215.1. Lineage (GTDB taxonomy): Bacteria > Bacteroidota > Bacteroidia > Bacteroidales > FEN-979 > CAIVAT01. Next base: position 28,629 of record CAZVNF010000020.1, on the reverse strand, counting down.
CCGCCGCCGTGAAAAAGCGACCATGTCGCCCCAGCTGATGGAAATTGCCGGCATCGGAACCAATATCAATCAAAAGCTGCTCTGGAAATTCAAGTCGGTTAAAAACATTAAACTGGCTTCTCTGGAAGAGATTCAGGAAGTGACAGGAAAAGCCAAAGGACTGCTGGTGTACCAGTATTTTCAGAAAAATCAAAAACGCCTGTAAATCCACCATCCTATAAAACATCCCGCCACATTGGCAATAAAATCATATATTGATCCGATACGCCCGGGAATAAAAACACCCTGCATCAATTCAGTACCTGCAGAAAGGAACAATCCGATGATGAGGGCTACCGCTGCAGCATTTCGCTTAAGTGAAGGAAAAACAGTTTGACGGACAAGTCCGTTGATCTGCAGAAAAACGTACACTCCGAAAATGAACAAGTGTATCAGTTTATCCGGATGAAAAAGGTCAAGCAGGACAGGCAATCGCGGAAATGCCTTTCCCGGCAGGGATGTAAGGAGTATAATGGCCAATCCCCACAGAATGGCCCAACGATTAAATTTGAGGAATGTTTGCAAACTGACTGTAGCTGTCAGGGTATCAGCTGCCGATCAGCGCCTGGTATTGTGCCGCATCAAGCAAGTCGGACATTTCAGCAGGATCCGTCATTTTGATTTTGATCACCCATCCTTTATCGTATGGGTCCTGGTTGATGATTTCAGGAGCTGTGGTGAGATCTTCATTGAATTCCAGCACCTCTCCTCCTATGGGCATAAACATGTCGGAAACGGTCTTTACGGCCTCGATGGTACCAAAGGATTCGTGTTTACCCAGGGTTTCCCCGGCGGTTTCCACTTCAATAAAAACGATGTCGCCCAACTCGTGCTGGGCATGGTCGGTGATGCCAATATAAGCCTGATCGCCTTCAACTTTCAGCCATTCATGGTCCTTGGTGTACTTGAGATTTGCAGGAACGTTCATAGATCGTATGTTTTAATATTTGGTCAAAAATACAATTTTTTTTTAGCACCCCGGAATAATCCCGAATAATTATTTCACGCGAAATTCAGCGAAATTCAGCGTGAACAAAATGTTACTGTCCAAGTGTAAACCGCAACGCGATGCCTCCCTTGGTGTTCGAAGTGCGGTACTGGTTAGAAACATAGGGGGTGTTGATCACCTTGTCGAAATAGAACCTGACATTGAACCGGGCACTGAGGTTATAATCTGCAGAGAAGTTGAGCGAAAACACCTGCTGACCAACCGAAATCTGATTGACATCCTGATCTACCTTGCGTAAGACCGTTTTGTTCTGACGGATAGAGAAATCAAGCTTAAGATTCAGGTCGCTGTTGGTCTTCGTTTTCTTTCCTCCGCCAAGCGCACCGGATAAATTGAATTTGATCCCTTTAAGCCGGTAACCGAGGCCGACGATAAACTCTTTGCTGGTTATTTCGGTTAGCTGGTTGTTCACAAAACTGAGAGAAATATTGCGGGACCTGCGCATTTCAACACTCGCAAGCAAACTGTTAAGGAAGCCCATGTCAATTTTGAGCAACGGGTTGAACTGTTCAGTAAGGGAAACTATGGAAATTTGTGCCTTCGGGATGAAATTACCCGCATTATCCTCTATATAGGGCATTCCATACTGATCTTCATGATATAATATATTCGAATTGTAAGAACCGACACTGTAGTTAGACAAGTAAGCATGTGTGAGCGTGAGGGTACGAAGATATTTTTTGAAAACCTTCAGTTTTACCAGGCCATCGTAGGTAAGCCTCCAGTTTGGAAGCGGAATGGAGGGAAATGCCGTGAGCTTGATATTTGCAGGATCTTTGCTCCCATAAGCCGCCAGAAAGGCTGAAGTAAGTACCTCCTGGTCGGTGGGACCATACCCCTGCGGGAATCCGGTGGAGTCGTTGATGGTTTTTGAATTGGGGTTCAAGGCAGCATAGCGTTCTGCCAACTGCATCCTGTATTGCTTCATTTTCTCGAAAACAGGAGATTGTCCATCCGAATTATCATTGGTAAAGGAGGTTCCTATCATCACATACGACATGGAGAAGCTTCCCTGGTCAAGGGGGGAATATGGTTCAAACTCCCTGGCGGCATTGGCTTTAAAATACTCCTGGTGAGATTTTGAGTACTGCCTGTTTGCAATAACTTCAATTCGTAAATCGTTGATCGGCTCAATACTGACGGCTATCGTCAGATTTTCGGTAAACTTTTTATAGTAAGGGTTGTTCAGCATGGTATCGGCTGTGATCCAGCCTTTTTCGGCAGCAGAATACCGTATATCGCGCTGACTGCCAAAAACGAAGCCCAGCCCGGGGGCATTATCGCTCCAGTCATTGCCAAGAATGACCGGTGTGGGCTTGAAACCCGGAAGTAACGTTCCATTTCCCTGGTTGTAGGTAAATTTGGCAGTTCGCACCCCCATCAGGAATCGAAGGGTTCCATCGAGGATAATTTTCCCGATGCTCGGGCGATTCGGAAGAAGTTTCAAACTGTCCTGCTTGTCAACATTCTTATTCTTCGGAGGTTCGGGCTTATTCCCCCTTGTATTGGCAGAGCGCTGATTGAGTTTTTTCAGGTAAGGCACCTTGTTGTAAAGGGTTACCATATTCAAACCTCCGTTCAGGGTTTGTGTATTGGCATTTTCAATCGCATTTCCATACTGGGCCTGGATCGATATCGGGGAGGCATTCCACCGGTAGGTTGCCGTGTACCCTGCCTGGAGGGTGATAAAATCAAGATAAGGGATTTTGCCGATCGGAACATCCCACGACACGTTAAACGCCTGGTTGTAATTGTTTTTTGTTCCGAAAGAGAAAATCTCACTCCAAACCTGGTCACGATTCGATCGATCGACCAGTCCCGGCGGCTCATTAATATAAGCCTGAGTGTTTGCAATCAATGTGATCCTCAGCGATTTGGCAAAGTCATATTTGAGGTCGTAAATCCGGTTCCAGTCCCACCGTTTGATATAGAAAGTTTCCATAGGGACGATGGCCTGGCTCTTGTTCCTGAACTGCTTCTGGGTGTATTCGCGGTTCATGTCGGTACGGAAGGAAAATGCTTTGGGCAGATAGAAGAAGTTAAAATCCTTGATCAGCGTGAATGCTTTTGTCTTATTCAAAGCCTTCACACGCTGGAAAGGAACAACATTTCGCGGCTGGCTGGAAAAAGTATATCCGAGGCCTCCCGTATATTTCTTCTTCATGTCATAAGCCACGTCAACATCCCGGTGGTAAATTTCGGAATAGGCATAACTCGCGTTGAAGTTTTCGATATCGTAGATCTTCGGCTTTTTGGTGCCTGTGCGCTCCTTTCTGACATTCATCAGGTTGAAATTCTTGGTGTGCCCGAAGCCCTGGGTAATCTGCTTGATAGAATCCTTCTTTTCCTTTGTTTTAAAGGCGTCAATGACATCTTTGAGGTAAAGGTCGGGATTCAGCGGGTCATATTTCGGACTGACCTGCATCATTGAATAGTCGAAATGCATGGGGATGCGGATACCTGTTTTTGCCGGCAGGAATTTACCCAGCTCAAGATCTGTATCAAATCCAAACGTGGTAACCGCTTCCATCGGACGCTGGGTCTGTTTCTGCTCTAGGGTTCCAAATCCCGAACTGGAGTAAGTGCCGGTAAGCTGAACCCGTCCCAGGTCGGCAAGTTCCACAGCAACCCTCGCGGTGGCAGCAAAGCCTCCGAATTTATTGAAATCTGTCAGCCGCAATTCATCTACCCATATCTCGGCACATTTTGACTGGCCGTCATCCCCGGATGACGTGGTGCTTTTTTTAGGATTCCTGACCCCGATCATGATGGCCCGCACATCGCTGATGGTGGGTGAACCTACTACCGTGATCTTGTTATTCCCGTCAAACTCCGAATAGGGTGTGGATGAGGTGAGCACAAGTCCCTGGTCCTGCATGGCAACCAGCCGGTTGTATTTTACCTGGACCAGGCGCTCCAGGTCAATGTCAAAAGCATTACTTTCGGGCCATATCGCATCAGGATTGGTTGAAGAGGTGCCCCAGGCGGTAAAACTCAATGGGATTTCATACTCATAATAATTATCGGTGAAATCCGCACCAAGGCGCATGACGATGGTGAGATCGCCGGTTTTCAGGTTCTCATACCGGTTGGCCTGGTTGGCATGCACAAACATCTGAAGCCGTTTGAACTGACGGAAGTCGAATTCTGTGGTTTTATAAGCAGCACGCGCATCTCCGTCAACAAGGTTACACACCCTGAACGACATCGACTGTTCATTGAGTTTCTGCATGTTTGTAGAACCCCAGTTGGTTTCCCGCTCAATCCCCGGAGGCATTACATAAGGGATAGGCTGCTTTGAGCCGTCTTCCTCCAAACTTACGGTTGAGATATCAAACTGGGTTTGATTCTGTGTGGCTTCCGGGATATATTCTCCGGGAGAAAGCAGGCTGTAGTTATATTTCCTCCATTCACCCCGGGTAAGTTCCAGTGTGGCAAAACGACAAACAACCGGCCGCAGGAAGTTCTTGGTGAACATCCTCATAAATCGTATGGAGGTGAAATCATTGATATTTCCGATGGTCTGATCGGGGGTTCTGATGGGTATTTTAAAATGATACCAGTCTACACTCCCCCGGGTTCCATCGGCCAATGGAATGTCGGTGGCATGATACACATTGGAGATATAATTCATGCCCGGTTTCATCTGGTCGCGGCGCAACTGGACAACATACTGATAATACCGTTCGGCCTCGCTGAGGGTATTATCCCTGTTAATATCCTCCATGTTCGGCAGCGTGGTGGCAACCGTGGGATAGCTTTCCGGCGATTGTTCCGTTGTAGGACTGTTGCCTTCAGGATTATTGTACTTCTTATACCGGTTCAGCACACTGCTGAAGTAAGGGTTATTGTCGTAATCCGTTCCCCTGAAATAATGGAATTCATCGGCAGAAGGGTCTGATGCTGCATTCTTGTATGCGGTGGAGGCTTCTCCGAAAGTATTCCTGACTTTCGACACATAGGTGGTGTCAAAAAAGGAGAGCTCATCAACAGAAGAAAGACCGTCATATCCTACATCCTGAAAAGGACGCGAGGCCGGTGTGTTGTCAAAGGCATCTACCAGTGCCTGCAACTGGGGAACACGCCCCCAGATGGTAGTATCAACCTCCTTTATCAATCCACTGGTTGGCAAGCCGTTCTCATAGCTTTTCCTTCCGTCGCGCAAAATATCTTCGGAAACATCCCCCAGGTTAAAATAGAGTTGTCCGGTATTGAGCGAGTCATAAATAAAGGGGTCCATCATCCAGAATTCAATGTACTGGATGTTGGTGGCATCAAAATCGGTAGTTTCCACCTTACGCATCACACCACCCCAACGGGATTCAGGAGAGGCCAGCGTTCCGTCCAGGTTCAAACCTTTTGATACCGCCGTGGGAGTTACATCAAAATTATAGGGTCCGCGTTCATCCGGATAATACGCAAGATTAAGCACTGCAAGATTCACAGGTACGCCATTCAGAGGTTGCTTGTTCGGGAATATTTCGGTTTCCCATACCTGGCGGACATATTGATTTGACAACTCCTGGTTCGACACATTGGGAGGCAACAGGTTCGTGTTTTTGTCATAAAACAATGGATCAATGATATACCAGCCCAGTTTGGCCCGGTTATAACCATATTCAAGGCCCATACCCGAGGCTGCTTCCGGAAACATGCGTGAAGTGGTTTGTCCCTGGGGAGTGCTGGCCATATACCAGTTTGACATGTTTTTCAGGTCAATGGTCGATTTTGCACCCTCGAAATCATCAATGTAAGTTGTTCCTGCTTTTCCGATGGCTTTGGAATGGCCCGGGATAAACTGGGCAAATTCAACATCAACGGCGATAGACGACGGCGCTTTGGTTGAAAGCAGCGGCAACGCATCTATAAAACGGGTTATCAGCCTCGATTGTGTGCGGTACGACATGTTCATCCCCCATATCGTATTCGACATCGGTTCATCCCCGTAGTTCACTTTTTGTGTCAACGGCCGTTCATTCAGGTTTAAAATAGTTGCTCCGACAACGAAATCCCTGTTTATTTTATAATCAATGTGCGCTCCCATCAGCCTCTTGGTTTGCACATTGAACATTTCATTGCTCTCAAGAGATATATTGATCACCGTACCTGAGGCTAAGATTCCTTCATTGATGATTCTCACACGGCCCAGGGTGTAATCAACCGTATAATGCACATTTTCCTGCAGCAGGATCCCTCCGGCAGTTACCTTTACAGAACCGGGAGGAACATTTAGTGCATTAAGCGAAATTTCAGAACCTGCGGTAGATTTGTAAAACCCGTCGAGAACAAATTTGTTTTTATCAGGATACTGCCGGGCATTGGATTTGGTCATGGTATATAATGAATCAAAGCAGTATTTGTCAGCCAGTTCCAATGAGGCCTTGGGGTTTGCAGGATCAAAAATAGAATCACGCAGGTCCTTTCCGAAAGGCTCAAGTACCGTGAAGAAAACCCTTCCGTTTGACGACTGGATGGTTCCTCCCTGGGTTGCAGCCTGATCTATGAAGTCGAACATCCCGTCGCCCGGGGGGTTGAATTGCTGATTGAGGTTGTCGAGGTTGAGTATGCGCAGCAGGGGAATTCCCTTGATACGGCCTTCCGAGAGGTATGCAGTAGGCACACTGTTTGAATTCCCTGAGTATAAAATATTGATGGTAAAATCATTAGGTTGTAACTGATAGGCACCCAGGGCATAAACATTCTTCATCATCAGTTTCCAGGTAGGAATTCTGGTATTCAGCGACGGGCTTTTCAAGAGCTTGACCACAAGGCTGTTTGGGGAAACAATCCCCTGGTCGGAAAATTCACCCACCTGATACACAGCAGTATCGCCCACCACCTGGTATTGGTAGGCTACCGCCAAAGTTTGATCGGTGTTAAGCACTGAATTTAATGAGATAAAACCAAGCTTCGGATTAAAGGAATATTCTGAAGGGAGGAGTTTGCGTGCACTTTCCACCTTCATGGCATCTTCGCCGGCTGTCATGAAAAATGGAGCCCCTCCCAGATAGTTGCTTACGGTATTGATATTACGGACCTTGGCAGAATCGGCCTTGGTTGGCATAATTACCTGGAACAGGTTATTCGATTTGTTCGAAGTGAATTTGCCATTGGGGTTGCCGGTAAACAACCGGGTGTTATATGGATTGTTTTCCCCAAGGTCCATGAAAGCCACAATGTTCCGGTTTTCGGTTACCGCTGAACCAATGTTAGTAACCCAGACTTCAATTTTCAGGATATTTACATTGGAGGTGATCGTCGGAAGTTTTTTCGTTGACTCACGGTAGGTATCCCTGAAATACTGTCCTATGAAAAAGTGTTTGTTCTCTTCATATTCGTCGGCCCGGATCATGAATTTCTGGGTTTGCGAGTTGCCCTGAACCACAATATTTTTTGTCTCGCTTTTCTGCTGAGAATAGAGGGCGGTGACGGTTACCCTTCCGAATCGCAGCTTGGTTTTGATGCCAAACAGGCTTTCCGTTCCCCGGATCAGGTTTGTACTGAGCGGCATGTTTACATCCCCGGCTTCAATCAGCTGGATGATGTCATCTTCCTTGCCTTCATACTTCAGTTTCAGCTTGTTCTCGAAATCAAATGTGGCTTCGGTGTTGTAGTTGATCTTAAATTCGATCTTGTCGCCAATTTTGGCAACCACGTTCATCTGGATCTTCTCATTGAAGTCGAAGTTTGTCTGCCTCCGCTGGCGGGTGCTGAGCATGGGGTCGTCGCGCCGGTTCGACACAATCCCGAAGTCGATTTCCGCAGAACCCTGGGGGCGGATATCCACCGTGTTGTTTCCGAAGATGGTTTCAAACACTTTGCCGGGGATACGGATTTTGGGAATGATCCCCTTGGCATTGTCCATGATGGCTGCATCGCTCCGTTCCTTCCAGTACTGGTTGATCATCGACTGCATGTCCTGATTCTGAAACTCATCAAAGGAGAGTGTAGTCGGAATGCGGTAAACCGTTTCGCCGACTTTATAGATATAATAGTACTGGCGGGTAGAGGGGTCGTACTCTACATTGGTTTTAATGTTTGCAGGATTCTTGAGATAGATGGGATTTTCCTTTCCCGAACCGGGCATAACCGTTTCATCTCCAAAAGGATATCGTAATGTGGTATCTCCCGTTCGCAAACTGTCGGGAGGAAGTTCAAAAAAACGGCTAAATCCAAAATTACCTGACGTTTCTCCGGAATAAACCGGGATACGGATGGTAACCAGGACGGCCAGGCAGATAAGAGTATAAAAAAAGTATTTCTTCACTAAATCCAGCAAGATGAATGTTACTCCGGAACCTTCACGCTATAAAACCTTGAGCGCGTGTTTGATCAGTTGTTCCACTGACAAGCCTGTTCCTTCCGATTCGATGATTTTAATCAATGCTTTATCAGCAAGCATCTTGGGGAAGCCCAGAATGATCAATCCTGATAACGCTTCTTCCTTCTTTGTATTGTGCAAATTCCCTGATTTTTCATATGGAATAAGTTCCCTTGAAACCTTATCTTTTAAATCAATAATGATGCGTTGGGCGGTTTTTGCCCCGATGCCTTTGATCCGCTGCAGCAGGGGGGCATTTCCCTCTCCAATCGCCCTGACCACTTCGAGCGGGGAGTTGGAGGATAAAATAATACGGGCTGTATTCACTCCCACGCCGGAAACACTGATAAGCTGACGAAAAAGTTCCCGTTCCCCGGTATCAGCAAAACCATATAAAAGCAGGTCGTCTTCCCTCACTACCAGGTGTGTGTATAAAATACACTTCTCATCTTCCTTGAGTTGGGAATACGTGTGCAGGGATATATTGAGCAAATAGCCTATTCCATTCACATCAACCACCGCATAGGCCGGGTTTTTCTCAACCAGTTTACCTTGAATATACTCGTACATGTGTGCTGTTACAACCTAAATACCTCTCCCGTTTCCCGGGGAAAGTGCAAAGGTAAAAAAATCTTTGTTTTATTCGCTTTCTGTTTATCTTTGCCACACTATTTAGACATTAATGTATAACAATACCTAATTAAAAACCCATAAAATTACTATATTATGAAAAAACTGTTCACCCTTAGTTGTGCCTTTTTACTTGGGATTTATTCACTTGCCGCCCAGGAAATGATCGCCGTAAACCACGTTGCCGGCGGAAGCGAATTTTTTACACGGCTGGATTCAGCGGTGGCTCATTCGGCGGATGGCGACTATATATACCTTCCGGGAACCGCGCTGATGGATATCGGAACGCTCGTTATCGACAAGGGAGTACACATTATTGGCGCCGGTATTTACCCCGACTCCTGCTATGCTACCGGAACTACCTTTCTTACCGGAAACATCACCATCGTGTCGGGCGCCGATAACGGAAGCCTTCAGGGGTTCATCCTTACCGGGACACTTGCATTTGGTAACAGCCTGGCGAACCAGCATGTTTCCTCCTACTATGTTTCGCGATGCAACCTCAACACCATCTATCTTTCAAACAATGGCACCGACACCACCACCTCGTCATTCCTTTTCCGTGAAAACATCATCAGGGGTCATGTGTACGGGGGTCATTCCAATGCCAGTTTCAGGAATAATATATTTGACGGCCAGCTGAATTATTTTTATGGCGCAACTTTTTTGCATAACAACTTCTTATGGGGAAGTAATAAAACACTTAATTATTATGTAAAAAACTCAACTTTTTCCAACAACATTTTTAAGAATTCCTGTGTTGCCTATTATGGCTGGATTCCGATCGTCTGCACCGACAACAACTACTTTTATAACCTGTTCACCGGAACGCTGGGATTTTATTATGACTATACGGGCTACTGTTTACCCAATTTAAACGGGTTTGGCAACATTTCAGGAAATCTCGAAAATATTCCTGAGGCAGAGATTTATACGAGCCAGAGCGGCAATTCTTACAATATTCATCACAATTACCATCTCATCGCAGGCAGTCCGGGAATTAACGGAGGCAGTGATGGAACCGACTGTGGAATTTATGGCGGGGAGCCTTTCAAAGATGGCATGCTTCCGGTTAACCCGCACATCCAGTTTAAATATGTAGCCGGTTCTACAAGCCCCAGCGGCACCCTCAACATCCACTTCAAGGTTGCTGCCCAGGAAAAGTAAGGTACAATGAGAAAAATATTACTCCTCATTTTAGGCCTCCTGGTTATTCCGTTGCAACTTCTTGTAGCCCAGGCACCAAAGATCATCGGGTACCAGTACTGGTTCGATGACAATGATGCTGGGATGATCAGCCAGTCCGTAAGTCCGGCAACTTTGCTGGACCTGAGCACATCGGTGAATGTTCCCGCATTACCGGTTGGTTTTCACCGCTTCAACATCCGGTTCGAGGATGACTCTCTTCAGTACAGCCAGGTAAGTACCTCCTTTTTCTTTTTTCCGGAGTCCCTGCTGATTAATGGGTATGAATACTGGTTCAATAATAATTACGCCGGTAAAACTGCGGTAAGTGTAAGCAATACGACTGTACTCGATCTGAGTTCCGCCATCTCCACTTCGGCATTGAACACGGGATTAAACACCTTTCATATCCGGTTCAGGGAGGTATCGGGTACGTATAGTTCAATCAGTACGGCCTATTTCGTCATTGTCCCCGAAATGCTGATTTCAGGTTACGAATACTGGTTCGACAACGATTACGGATCAAAAACCACAGTGAATGTCGCCAACACACAAATGCTTGATTTATCAACTGTTATATCAGCGACTTCTCTCAGCCTCGGATTTCACGCATTTCATATCCGGTTCAAAAACACTACCGGCACATGGAGTTCCACGCAGTCGGACTTGTTTTATAAGCACGGAACCGGAAATTACAACAACCTGACATCTTACGAATACTGGTTCGACGAAAATGCAGCAGGAATGGTTTCTGTACCCCTTGTTAATCAACCTGCTGTTGACCTGGTGGCCACGATCGATGCTTCCGCGCTTCCGCCGGGGCTTCACCAGGCTCACCTGCGGTTTAAAAGCGTTGACCAATCCAGTGTCGTATCATCCAGCTATTTATACAAAAGCGGAACAGCAAATATTGCTGCAAACGCCGTTTCGGGATACCGTTTCTGGTTCGACAACGATCAGTCGAACATGCGGATCATTGCTCTTGCGCAACCTGTGAGTAACGTGATCCTGCTCGATTCTGTTGAACTCCCTTATCTTCCTCTTGGGAAACACCTGATGAACGTGGATTTCAGGGATACACTCGGTGCTTATAGCAGTGTTGTCAGCGATTCTGTGGATGTTCTGAACTGTCATCCTTATGCAGCCAAAGCCATCACCGGAATTACGCAAATATGCAAAGGGACAGCCGGAGTGGTTTATTCAACTCCGGCCATTACCAATGCCACCAGCTACACCTGGACCCTGCCTGCAGGCGCCACCATCGTTTCCGGTGCAAATACCCGTATCATCACAGTCAATTACGCCCTCAACGCGGTAACCGGGCTCATCTCAGTTACCGGTACGAACCCTTGTGGTAACGGCACGGAAAGTTCCCTGCTGGTAACGTTGAATCCATTACCTGTTCCAGTAATTACCCCGAGCGGCCCGACTACATTCTGCCAGGGGGGATCGGTAGTGCTGACAGCCTCCGGAGGCACTGGATACCTGTGGTCAAACGCTGCAACCACCGCTGCGATCATGCTCAATACAAGCAGTATGAACAGTGTAACCGTGACCAACATTTACGGTTGCACCAATACTACAAGCCAGTTAGTTACAGTTAATCCGCTGCCGGTTCCGGTGATCACCGCGGGTGGCCCGACCACATTCTGCCAGGGCGGATCGGTGGTGTTAACGGCCTCCGGGGGAACGGGATACCTGTGGTCAAACGGAGCGACTACCGCTGCGATCACAGTAAACACCGGCGGAACCCACACAGTAACTGTTACAAATTCCTTTGGATGCAGTAAAGCAACCAGCCGGGTAGTAACGGTTAATCCTTTACCCGTTCCGGTAATCACCCCGAATGGCCCGACTACCTTTTGCCAGGGCGGATCAGTGGTGCTCACCGCATCCGGTGGCACGGGATACGTGTGGTCAAATGGTGCAACTACGGCAGCAATTACCATAAATGCCAGCGGCAACTATGCGGTAACGGTAACCAACAGCAACGGCTGTGTAAATTCAACCAGCCGGCTTGTGACCGTTAATCCTCTGCCCAATCCTGTAATCACTCCCGATGGCCCGACAATCTTCTGCGAGGGCGGATCTGTGGTGCTTACTGCCTCGGGGGGAACGGGATACCTGTGGTCCAATACTGCAACTACCGCATCAATCACTGTAAATGCCAGTGGTAACTATGCGGTAACGGTAACCAATGCCAACGGTTGTGTCAATTCAACCAGCCGGTTGGTAACGGTCAACCCGTTACCCGTTCCGGTAATCACCCCGAATGGGCCGACTAACCTTTGTCAGGGCGAATCTGTAGTGCTCACCGCATCAGGAGGCACGGGTTACCTGTGGTCAAATGGTGCAATTACTCCATCAATCATTGTAAATGCCAGCGGTAACTATGCGGTAACGGTAACCAATGCCAACGGCTGTGTCAATTCAACCAGCCAGGTTGTTACGGTCAACCCGTTGCCTGTACCAATGGTTATGGGGGATACGGTGGTTTGTTCGGGCTCTTCCGGAAATATTTATGCAACGGAAGCCGGATTTACCGGGTATACCTGGAATATAACTTCAGGCGGCATCCTGGAATCCGGTGCGGGAACAAACCAGGTTACCGTACACTGGATCACCCCGGGTGGTGTTGAATCTGTTACTGCAGAATATGCAAACACTTATGGCTGTTTGGGTTCAAAAACCATTCTGGTTTCTGTCACGCCACTGCCGCCATCCACGCGCAACCTGGAAAGCGTGATCATTCCAAACGGTCAAACACTTTGTTCTGATGCAACCGACACCCTGATCGTACCTGCAGTTGGAAACATTTTTCAACTTCAGCCCGGGGGCTCAGCGATCCTGATCTCCGGACATACAATCAGGATCAAACCCGGTGCTGTGGTGGCCGTTGGCGGATACCTGCACGGGTATATTTCTTCCGACTGCTTCTATTGCAATGCGGTGCAGCATACCTTGCCACAAGCATTAAAAGACGAAACAGAGACCGGAATTTCAGAAACCGGAATGGCTGCAACCGATAATGCCGGCTTGTTCCGCGTTTATCCGAACCCGACCACAGGAACGTTCACGCTCGAATTAACCAGCAGGGAGAACCTTTCCGGTACGGTGGAAATATATGGCATTCGGGGTGAAAAACTGCTCACGCAGGTTTTGAAGGGAGAAAGAATGCATGAGTTTTCTCTTCACGACAAGCCAAATGGTATGTATATTATCAGGGTTGTTTCTGAAGGAGTTTCGGGTACATCCCGGGTCATTAAATATTAAACCAAAAGGTTGCCTCAAAAGTCTGAATTTGATTTTTGAGGCAACCTTTAATTCTTAATTGATCAGTTTAAAATCACGTAATGACTGTTCAAGTTCCATCAGGGAGATGGGCTTTGCGAGGATTTTCTTCTCGCGGTCGAGCAGGAACATGGTAGGGGTTGCATAGATATTATAGTCGTCGGCCGACTTGCCATTGAACCCTTTCAGGTCTGATACATTAATCCAGGTAAGCTTTTGCTCTTTCAGAAAAGCGGTCCACTCTGTGCGGCTGGTATCGATGGATACCGACATCACTTCAAACCGCTTTGGTTTCTGATTGTCATAAAGTTCTTTCAGCCGGGGGGTCATCGACACACAATGCGGGCAGGTTGTGGCATAAAAAACCACCAGGGTAAACTCCGAATCAATTCCCGACAATTTCACGGGTTTTCCGTTTACGCCGGGAACTTCCAGATCAGGTGCAATCTTCCCGATGGCGATTTTCTTAAAAGTATCCAGCTTTTTCTGAAGAGCCGATTTCCTTTCCTGGTCTTCACAGGATGAAGGATCCTGGAAGTTATCAGCAATGTAGGTAATTACCTCATCAAAATGGTATTTGTCAAAACCTCCCACGACGTAATCGAGCCAGAATTTATAGATTACCGGGTTTACAGAAGCGGCTCCCAGCATAATGGTAACCGCCTTGATGAATTCGGCTTCAAGCTGTTTCTGGGGTAAACGGTTGTTGCTGTATATAGACAGGTAGGCAATGGCTTTGTTTACAAAAACCATGCTGCGCAACAAGGCAGTATCCGAAAAATCGATACGGTCAAAATAGTGCTGCTTTAAAAAAGTGATTCGCTCCTCCTTGTTCAAACTTGCAGAAATGAAGGGAGTCTGGTAAACCTTTGCAACGCGCACGGCAAATGAGTTCGGATACAATTTGACCAATGAATCAAGGTAGTGCTGCTGCGACTTCTGAACATTTTCCAGTTCCATCGCCACAGATGAAAAAAAAGCATCCTTCACCGGGTAATAGTCTACCACCGGCATCAGCAATTGAAGCTTTGCCTGGGTAAGCCTGTCGAGCCTTGAATAGGTGAGATTGATCTTGTTTTCCAGTGATGAGATGATCTGCAGGCTGTCATCCGGACTTTTAGCAGAAGTGACAAATATGACATCCTCCTGGTTCCAGACAAGGTCGACAAATCCATCTTTTGCCCATTGCACGCGGTACATACCTGGCAAGCGGTTGCTTATTTTGAACTGAAAATGGTTTGCGGCATCAGGAACCACTGAGTCAATGGCCTTGGTTTTTTCGCCATAGATGCTCATGAGAAAAATCAATTTCCCGTCGTACCCGCGGATGGTTCCATCAATCTTGTTTTGTGCCTGGGCCAGGCCACACGAAACCAGTAAAAGTAAAAACAGATATGTTCTCATGCAAGGGGGGGGGTCAATGAAAGCAATGCAGACAATGAAAACAATGAAAGCAATGCACACAATTAAAATAATTAAAACAATTAAAACAATGGAAACAATGGAAACAATGCAGACAATGAAAGCAATGTAAACAATGCAGACTATGAAAGCAATGTAAACAATGCAAATAGTATTCGCAATTCAGACAATCAGAATAATGAATAGATTATAATTCTTATGTTTTAGACCCTGTGAATTTGATGCGTTTTTAAAGCATTGCTTTCATTGTCTGCATTGCTTTCATTGTCTGCATTGCTTTCATTGTCTGCATTGCTTTCATTGTCTG